>CAYMLM010000005.1:0-21840 GCA_964391385.1 uncultured Papillibacter sp. | reverse complement strand
CTTGACAATATCGTGTGTCGATATTATAATGATATCGACACACGATATTATTTTAGGGGGAGGCCTCATGGCCAAGAAAACGCTCGAGCTTCTGACCGAGACAATGTTTTACGTCCTCATGGCTCTGCGGACACAGGACATGTTCGGCACGGAGATTGCCGGCTATATCAAAAACAAAACGGCCGGGCGCGTTTTAATCGGCCCGGGCACGCTTTATACGATCCTGTCGAAATTCGAAACTGAAAGATTGATCGAAGAGGTGAACGTCAAGGGCCGAAAGCGCACGTACAAGATCACGCCGGCCGGCCGTTCCGCCTTTGACGACGAGCTGGAAAGGCTCAAGACCTGCGTGGCCGACGCAGAAAGCGAGGGGTTCTGATGAATGCCTGCAAGATTTACCAAAGATTTATTCCGGTCAGCACTTACGATATCGCCGGCGTGGAATCCTGGCTGTCCGACATGGCGGAAAAAGGCTTCTTTCTCTGCGATTTCGGGAACCTTTTCGCGAAGTTTACGAAAGGCGCGCCGAAAAGCGTCCGATACCGCCTGGAGCCGGTCGGCGGGGACAACGCGTATCTCAGCGCTGAACTGAAGGATTTATACGAGGAAAACGGCTGGCGGTATATCGCTTCCCTCGGCATGACATTTTACGTTTTTCTGGCGGAGGACGCCTCGTCGCCGGAAATCCATACCGATCCCGTCGTACAAAGCCAGGCTCTGAAAAAAACGGCCCGCCAGCTGCACATTTCTCTGATTGTCTTAATAGCGCTGACTGTTTTTTTATCCGGGTTTACTCTTTTTATGTACGCCGCCGGCGGCAATTGGGTCAGGCACGTGCTGCTGGGCCTGAACAGCGGCATTTACTTTACCGCGCTTATATTGCTTTCTGCCGGTCTGTATCTCGGCATTTCCGACATGAGGATTTCCAGGCTTCGCCGCCGTCTGCTGTCCGGCCGGCCTTTCGAACATCGCAAGAGCCGCAAATGCGCGGCCGCGCTCAAAATCGCAGAGCTTGCGGTGCGGCTCGCGCCCGCGCTGGTGCTCGTTTTGCTGATCGTGAACTCTGCGTCGGGCATTACAAATCTAAAACCGCTGACGGATGCGCCGCGCGGTATGCCGGTCCTGTCTCTGGCGGATATCGATCCCGGCCAATACGCGCAGTATTCCGGCGGCTATTATTACCGGGAGTATTCGCCGCTTGTCCCCGCGCAGTTTACCGTTTTGCAAAACATAAAAACAGACGACCCGTATGACAACCGGACCGTGCTGCAAACGGATTATTACAAAGCGGCGTTTTCCGGACTCGGCAGACCGGTGTATGACGAACAGCTCCGGGTTTTTATTAAAATTATCGGACATAACGCGGATTACGACACGCTCGACACGCCGCTGTTTAACGAGGCGGTTTACGCGCGGATTGACAGCGCGCAATATATCATCGCTTACCGCGACAAAACGGTCGTCGTCGTCCGGTACGAGGGTGACGTGGATCTGCGGGATAAGCTGGAGGCCATCGCCGGCGCGTTCTTTTGACAATAAAAACGACTGCATAAAATGTGCAGCCGTTTTTATAACACTTAATTTTCTAAACCGGCTCAGCCCAGCGAATTTGCCACGAGCTCGTCATACTGCGCCTCGGTCAGCTCGCAGTGATAAAACAGATCGTAGAATTTGGCCGCTTCCTCATACATGTCGTAGCCGGCGACATCGGGATACAGAAGCTGCGCCATCCAGATCATGCCCAGATACCTGTTGACGGAGGGCGGGAAGCCCATCCAGTTGTACGGGCCGAACGGCACCTCATAGTAACGGCCGTTTTTGACGGCGTCCAGCTGCTGCCACGCAGCGTCCGTCCCGACGGCGCCGTATATGCTGTCCGGCGCGAACACGATGACCTCCGGGTTCCAGATGAGCAGCTGCTCCATATCGATCGGATTGCCGCTGCCCTTTGAGGACGGCTCGTCCACGACGGCGGCGTTGTCCGACAGCAGGTCGATCACTTGCGCGTGGTAGGAGGTCTTGGCCAGAGCGCTCAGCCCGTCTTCGCCGAGGCAGTAGACGAGGCTCGTCTTGCCGTCGGCGCCGAGCTGGTCGACGATCTCCTGCGTCCGGTTAACGACAGACTCGCAGTACTGCGCCAGGACCTCCGCCTCGTCCTCCAGGCCGAGAAGCTGACCGAGCATACGGTAGGCCTCGCCCATCGTGTCCGTGGACGCGTCGATATGTACGGTGGGGATGCCGACCTGCTCCATGATAGCGTCCATATCCTCCACAATCGACGATTTGGCCTCACCGACATCGAGGATGACCTGCGGATCCCGGGCCGCGATCTCCTCCAGATTGAGGTCGCTCGTCCCGTAGAACTGCCCGAGCACGGGAAGCTCGTAATATTTGTCGTCCAGATACTTCTCCGCGCCGTCCGTCCATTTGCTGGCCACGCCCACAAGCGCGTCCGGGGCAAGCGCAAAGACGACGATCTGCGCCATCGCGCCCGACGCCGCGATCCGCGTGATCTGCGCGGGGACCTCGACCTCCCGGCCGGCCGAATCGGTGAACAGGACTGTTTTATCCGAAGCTTCCTCCGTCGCGGCCGGCGGCGCCTGCTCCGACGGCTCCGCGGACGGCTGGACGGAAGCTTGTGCCGATGCTTCGGGCGAGCCGGTCTCCGGCGCCGTTGTGCCGCCTGTCCCGCCGCAGGCGGTCAGCGCGAAAACGAGTGTCAGCGCCAGCAGTAGCGATAACAGTTTTTTCATATCGAATCCTCTTTCTTTGTTTTTATCATCACGGGTCTTCCCGATGATCACAAACCGTTACTGTATCGATAGTTACAGGCCGGGACGCTCAAACGCCACGCGGCCGATCATGCTTTTCGGCACGCAGACGCGCACCCTGTCCATATAGAGGCTGTGGACCTCGACGTCGATGTTGTAAAGGCGCTTCATGAGCTCATCTGATATGACGTCGTTCGGCCTGCCTTGCAGGAGCACGCGACCGTCCGACAGGGCGAGCACACGGTCGGCAAACAGGAAGGCCTGATCCGGATTGTGCGTGGATAAGACGACCGTATACCCCTCGCCGGCCAGCTTTTTGATCTGGGACAGGACGCGTATCTGGTTCCCGTAATCGAGGCTCGAGGTCGGTTCGTCCATGACGAGCACCTTCGCGTCCTGAGCGAGCGCCCGCGCGATCAGGACAAGCTGGCGCTCGCCGCCGCTGATCTGCAGATAGCCGCGCTGCTTCAGATGTGAGATGCCGACTCGCTCCATGGACCGCTCGGCAAGCCTGACCTGCGTCTTGCCGGGGATGCAGACGTCGGACACCTGCGCGCTTGTGCCCATCAGCACAACGTCGAACACGGAGAAATCGAATACCGGCGCGTGCGCTTGCGGTATATAGGCGATTTTTTTCGCCATCGCGCCGGCGTCCAGCGTTCGGATGTCCGTCCCGTCCATCGTGATCCGCCCGCTGTAACCGGACAGCAGCTTCAGCATGCACTGAAACAGCGTGCTTTTCCCGACGCCGTTCGGCCCCAGCACGGACAGCAGCTGCCCGGCCTCGGCCCTGAAGCTCACATTTTTGAGGACCTCGTGGCTTCCGTAGCTGAAGCTGAGGTCGGATACGACAATACTCATGTGCCAGACGCCTTTCTTGTAATCAGATAGATGAAAAACGGCGCGCCGACGAAGGCGGTCAGGATGCCGATGGGAAGCTCGGTCGTCATCAGATTGCGGGAGACGTTGTCGACAGCGAGCAGGAACAGCGCCCCGGCAAGCATCGCGGCGGGCATCAGGTGCCTGTAGTTGTTGCCGACCAGCCTGCGCGTCAGGTGCGGGATGACGAGCCCCACCCAGCCGATCATTCCGCTCACGGATACGCTGGCCGCCGTGACAAGCGTCGCGCAGACGATCACGACGAGGCGGATCCGCGGGGCGTTTATCCCGATGGCCTTGGCCTCGTCGTCCCCCAGCGTGAGGACATTGATGCGCCACCGCAGCAGAAAGAGCGGGATAAGCCCCAGCAGCGCCGGCAGCGCAATGAACAAAATGTCGTCTTTCTTGGCCCCCGCGAGGCTTCCGATCAGCCAGTACGTGATTTTCGGGAGCTTATCCGTCGGGTCGGCGACGAGCTTTATGTAAGACGTGCCCGCCGAAAACAGCGAGCTGACCACGATGCCCGACAGGATCAGCCCCAGAACCTTGGAACCCTTTGCCCGCCTGCTGATAAACAGCACAAGCCCGACCGTTATGAGGCTGAAGGCAAACGCGCTGACGGCAACCAGGGTTGCCGGGGCGTAATTGTAGATCGCCAGCGCCGCGCCGAAGGCCGCGCCCGCCGACGCGCCGAGGATGTCGGGGGCCGCCATCGGGTTTTGGAAAATCCCCTGATACGACGCCCCGGCCGCCGAAAGGCAGCAGCCGACAATGCACGCCAGCAGCACGCGCGGCAGCCTGACGTTAAAGAGCACGGTCTCCATCGTACCGGTCCAGAACGGCTCGATCGGAAATATCTTGGAGGCAAGAATGCCGACGAGCTCCGACGGCTTGATCGGATAACGCCCGAAGAAGAAGGAGGCAAAGGCGGCGGCAATCAAAGCCGCGCCGAGAACCGCGATAATGAGCCTGTTTCTGCCCGAGCGTTCTTTCATCGTTCAGGTGCTCCCCCCATTGTCCCGACAAAACAAAAAGCTCCCGAATATCGGAAGCAATGCAAGCTGCGCGTATTGTCTGCACAATCGGCGCTGTCGGCGTTGCTCCTTTTCAAAACGGAGGGCTCTGCCGTTTCCAGCAGAACCGTTTGGACATGCGTTTTTTGACGCTGTCCCGGCCAAAACGCCATCTGACAGGCGAGGAGGCTCGGAGCTTCTTATTTTATTTTTTACGGGCAAACTAAATGTTTGACAAAATATTGATGATCAACCAGTTCATGTTTATTATACATGGCGCCGCGCGATTGTCAATAGCCTTCAGCGCTCGTACATCGACGCGATCTCCTCCGCCAGCCGTCTGATCCTTTCAATGACCCCGTCCGGCGAGAGAATCCGCGCCTCGTTCCCGAAGCCGGCCACCCACGAAAGAAACTGCGGACTGACCGCCACGTTCACGAGGACAACGAAGTGCCCGTCGTCGGACGGGGTAACCGCGACGTCCTTCCCAAACCGGTCGATCACGACGCCGATAAGCCGGTTTTTAAACTCGATGCGGACCGTCTCCTCCTCGCCGCTGTACATGGAGAACAGCTTCCTGGAGTAGGCGGCGACGTCGAGATTTTTTAAGTGCGCGAGTCCGTCGCGCCGCTCGGCGGTGACCTGGATGTCCGTCATCTTGTCCACGCGGAAATGCTTGATGAGGTCCGCGTCCGTATCGTAGGCGATGAGGTAATAGTTTTCGTTGTCCCATGTCAGCGCGAAGGGGCTGACGATATAGCGCTCCCCGTCCCGCCGGAGCACCTTTTCCTTCGTTATGGAATATTCGAAATACTGAAAGCTGATCTTCCGGTTGTCGCCGATACCCCTATGCAGCTTGTCGACGTTGTAGTAAATGCTCTCGTTCATCGTCTTGATCCGTCCGGCCACGAAAACCTGCCGCGCCAGGGACTGCGCCTCGTACGCGCTGCACAGGCTTTCAATCTTCCGGATGAGCGTCATGGATTTCTTGTGCGTGATAAATCTTGACGACTGGACGCTGTCGACCAGGAGCTTGAGCTCCGGCAGCTCGAACGTCCGGCCGGCCAGGTAATAGCCGGTCGTCCTGGACCGCACGGTCTCGATGTCGAGCCCGAAGAGCCGGAGCGATTCCAGGTCGTCGTAGATGCTTTTCCGCTCGGCCGCGATATCGTACCGGCCGAGCTCCTCGATGAGCTCGCCCACCGTCAGCGCGTGGTGGCCGTCCGTTTTCTCCTGCAGTATCTTTGCCAGATACAAAAGCTTGAGCTTTTGCCCCTGCGACCGCGGCATGGCCGTCACCTCCGTTTTCTTCGATTATATCCGAAGGCGGCCCCTGAGGCAACGTCAAATCGCGCGCCGTCAGTGCAGGAACAAAACGGCCAGGACGGACAGGCACATCGCCCCGAAAAACACGTTCCAGAATATATCTGCGCCCCTTTTCCCGCGTCCGGCGCACGTGCGCTGCGCGCCCGGCCGGCGCCCGTACAGATAGATGACCCCGTTATAAGCCTGCGTTTTCGTATTCATCGCGTTCGTCTGCCGCCAGTCTGCTGTTTTCATCTTTAACCCGCCTTTCCTTTCCGCTTTTACGCGGCCTCGATGGCCTTGAGCTCTTCCCTGGCCTCATGCTCGCTGTCGGCCGAGAACAGGAACTCGCCGTATTCGTTGAGGACCTCGACGTGGCCGCCTTTGTACCTGAATTCATATTTCATACCGTGCACTTCCTTCCGTCGTAATCAGTATACCGCCCCGGGTGTCCGATAAAACGGACTTCCGGGGCGGCCGGCCGTTTCGCGCTTGCGCGCGCGGTCCGCGGAGCGTATAATCGAAGAAAATGGTATGGGGGGACAATAATGGAAACGATCGAACGGCAGATCGAGGCCAAGGCCCTCGAGCTGAGCTATGAAAAATGCGGGATCATCCCGATTGGCGACCTGGAGGAATACGACCGGCGTCTTGAGGAGCGGCTCCAAAAAGTGCCTGAGTCCGCAGCCTTCTACAACCACCTGAATCTGACGAAAATCGTAGAGCGGTATCCCTGGGCCAAATCGGTCGTCGTGGCCGTCTCGCGCTACGGCCTGTATAAAGTGCCGGAATTTCTCAAGGGGGTCGTCGCGAAGCACTACCTGTTCGACGCGCGGTCCGAACCGCGCTCAGCGGAATATCAGGCGCATTTCGCGATGGAGGATTTCCTGAAGTCGCTCGGGCTCAAAACGGCGTCGGAGCGGATTTTCGGGCTCGTGGGGCTGCGCAACGCCGCCATGAAAGCCGGGCTCGGCGTCATCCGCAAAAACAATTTTTTCTACACCGAGTCGGGCAGCTGGGTCAATCTCGTCACGTGGCTGACGGACCGCGACATGTCGCTCATCCACAAGCCGGCGCTCCCGCCCTGTCCGGACGGCTGCCTGCGCTGCGTCGAAGCCTGCCCGACCAGGTCGCTTTCGTCGGCGCACACGCTCTCGCCGCTCGACTGCGTCTGCTACTTGACGGCAAACACCTCCATCGACCTGGAGAAGACGCCGCTTTCCTCCCGGTTCGGGTACCTGTACGGCTGCGACATCTGTCAGGATGCCTGCCCCATGAACAAGGGCAAGTGGGAAGACGCCGAGGATTTTCCCGGCGTCTCTGAGCTGGCCCCGCATCTGACGCCCGAGGCCGTCATGGAGCTGGACGAGGTATATTACCGGCAGTATATTCAGCCGAAATTTTTCTATCTGAAGCCGGACGAGCTGTGGAAGTGGAAGGTCAACGCGCTCAATTACATGCGCAACAATTATCAGGATGCCTATAGACCGCACATCACGAACGCCTGTGACGACAGCAGCGGCAATGTCCGTGCGATGGCGCGGCTGATCCGCTCGGAATTGGGCCTGTAAAAGCAAAAAATACCCGAGTAATCGGGTATTTTTTCCGCCTGTTCTTAATGTCTGTGTCTTTACTTAACCCCTGCGATGACGCGCGCGGCCCGCCTGGCAAAGGTCATGTTGCGCCCGGCGCAGCCTCCGGTCGCCAGGTTCATATACGTGTTGGCATAGTAGCCGCCGCTGTCGTTGCCGACGACATATAAGCCCGGTATGGGCTCGCCGTCCTCCCCGAGGGCGTTCATATTCTCGTCGATGCGGATGCCGTCGAGCGTGCCGAGCAGAAACGCGCAGGCGCGCACGCCGTAATACGGCGGCCGGCGGACCTCCGACAGGCGGTACGGCTCCTTTCCGAAGTCCTCGTCGCACTGTCTGTCGTACAGCTCGTTGTACCGGGCTACCGTCTTCTCAAGCGTTTCGGCCGGGACGCCGAGGCCTTCCGCCAGCTCCCGGACCGTGTCGGCCTTGACAAAGCGCCCCTCCCGGACCATGCTCTCCAAAAGCATGAGATTGTCCTCAAACGGGCGGCTGCACGGCGTGCCGTTGTTAAACGGATGCATGCGCGAGCAGCCCGCCAGCTCAAACCGCTTCGTGTCCTCGTAAAAGCCGGAGTCGAATACGACGCAGTAGCACTGCCCGGGCAGGCTGTACGCGCGGTGGAGGATAAAGTCGTACGGGATGGACTCGTTGATGAAGCGCCGGCCTTTGAGGTCCACCTTTAAAAACGGCTGTCCGATGAACTCGGTCGGGTGGCCGGGTTTTTTGCGCGTCGCGGGCGTCTCGTCCGGCAGGATGGCGCAGCGGTCGAACAGGATGGAGGTGTGGCAGTCGTCCATCTTCGCGCCCGCCCAGAGGCAGGCCCGGATTCCGTCGCCCTTCGTCGCGCCCTCGCTGACGGTAAAGCCGACCATGCGCGCCGTCATCGGCTGCAGCGCCGCGAGCATCTGCTTATTTTTGGCATAGCCGCCGGTCGCCACGATGACGCCCTTCGAGGCGTTTATCCGCAGGTACGCGCCGGTTTTCATATCCTCTGCAATCGCGCCCGTGACGCGTCCGTTTTTTTTCTCGAGCTTCACGAGGCCCGTCTGCATGCGAAACTGCGCGCCGTGCTTCCTGGCGTGCTGCGTGATGACCTTGACGCCGTCGACGCCCTTCGGCCACCTCGAGTTGTGCCCGGTCGGAAACTTCGTGTACGAGCCGGGCTCCACCTTGTACTCGTATCCGCCCTGGAGCATCATCCTGGCTCCGGCCGCCGTGACGAGCTTTTCGTACCAGTCCATCATTTCCCCGCTCTCGCGCGCCCAGATAAGCGGCAGCCTCTGGTCGATAAACGCGCCCGCGTACATGACCTGCTGGCGCACGAGCTCGTGTCTGTCGATCTCGACGCCCTCGGCCTTCTGTATCCGGCTGCCCACCGCGCCGATCTCCTTGCGCATCGGCGTGAAGTGGCGCCTGATCTCGATCAGCAGTGTCCCGAGCCCCAGCTCCGCCGCCGTGGCCGCGGCCGTGAGGCCGCTCGATCCGCCGCCGACGATCAGCACCTCGGTGTCGACCGTTTCCGCGATGTCCGACTCCTTCAGAACGGGTTCTTCGCCGAGCCAGGAATAATTGTCTTTGATGCGGAGCATTGCCGTTGTCTCCTTTCATCCGCGGCCGGTTTGTAGGGCGGCGCGTCAACGCTAGATCGCCTCGCCCGCGGCCTTTTCCATAGTGTCCGAACGCTTATGGGCAAAGTACAACTCCTCCGTGGCGAGCGCCATTTTTGTGACCGAGAAGTCGCGCCCGGCCGGATAGATATACCACGTGTCCGTGAGGGTGTTGAGGTCGACGCAGTCCCCGTGCTTGCCGAGATAGTCGTATTCGATATGGCACGAGTACAGCGACGGCACGGGCTTCACCATTTCAAAACGCGCGCCGCCGGCCGTTGTGCCGGACACGCGGAAGCCGTCCATATCATGCACCATGAAGCCTTCTCCCAGCCGTATGAACCGCTCCGCGTTCGGCAGGGAATCGACCGTGACCGGTCCGCTGAAGCTGTAGGTGCCGGCTTCCACTTCCGCCCGGACCTGGAGCCGCTCCCATTCGTACCAATCGGGAATCTGCGCAAATTCCGTATGGCCGTCGTCGGCCGCAAGTCCTCCGTAGATGCCGAGCGTCCATGTTTTGCCGCACGCGTCGCACCGGAGCTGCGTCCCCCGCGACGACATCCTGTATTCCGTATGGCAGGAGGGGCACTGATACAGCACCTTGTGCAATCCTTCGGCGCGCGTTTTGCGCTTGACCCGGATACGGTTCTCCAGCTGCCATTGATAGTCGTTATACTTGAAAACCTTCTGAATGCGGCTGTTGATCTCGTCGACATCCGCAAGCGCGAGCTCCTGCGCTGAAAAGACCTGCGTCAGCTCGACCTCCGTCCGCTTGACCCTGCGGCTTTTCGTATTCCAGAACGGCGCGTTGATATGATGCCCGTGGGCGATCAGCGTCACGACCGGCACCTTGAACATCTTGCACAGCTTCCCGATGGAATCGGGCAGCACAGCCGTCGTGCCGCAGAGCGAATAGCGCGCTTCCGGGTAGATCACCAGCACGTCGCCGTTTTTAATGACCTGCTGGAGATGGCGGATCAGTACGACGTCGTTCGTGAATTTGCGTTTGCAGATACAGCCGACCTTCCGGAGCAGCCCCTCCCGCCCGATGAAACCGTCGATGGCGACGACAAAATTTGTCCGGTGGGGGAAGATTGCGGCGACGGCCACCTTGAAGTCCAGAAACGCGTTGTGATTGCACAGCAGTATGTAGGGCGGCTTCAGTCCCTTCGTGCCGGTTTTAATGATGCGGGTCCGGCGCAGCCAGACTTCGGGAAAACAGAGAAACCATGTGACGGGGCGCAAATACCATTTTTGACGCAAGGGGGGCCTTCGCATATCGAATCTTTCTGTTTCTGTGAACATGTGCAGGGCCTTTCTGTTGACTGAATTTTATATACGCTCGTACGACGCTCAGCCGAGGCGGTACCGGACGATCAGCTCCGCCGCCGAGCGCACAAGCAGCGCCGTGATCCCCCAGATCAGGTGGCGGCCGTACTGGTAAAAAAGAATGTCGTGCGTGCCGGTAGCCCACGGGTAGTTTTCTCCCCCCGGGATGCGCTCGTAGGGAAAATCCCCGGGCAGCTGGCTGACCACTGTGCTCATATAATTTTCAGGGCTGTTTCGTGTGAAAAAATCGAGCGGCACCGCGATGACCTCGGCGACCTCCTCGGGGCTGCAGGTAAAGCGGTAGTCCTTGAGCAGGCCGATGAACGGGTAGATGATGAGATTAAACGGCGAGACGAACGTATCGCCCGGCCCGTAGACGCGGATCTGACGCTCCGGGATGCACAGCTCCTCCGCCGTTTCGCGCACGGCGCAGGCCTGCGGCGTCTCGTCCGGCTCGAGCTTCCCGCCCGGGAAGCAGATCTCCCCCGGCTGGCGGCGCAGCTTATCCGACCGCCGTTCAAACACGAGCGCCGTGCCGTCCGGCGTTTCGAGGAGCGGCACGAGGACCGCGTACTTTTTAAACAGGCGCTCGCCGATCAAATGCGGCCGCCGCCCGGCGAAGTCCTCTATGCCGAGCGCGCGTTCCTCCTCGTTTGAAAACGCCTTCTCCCTGTCAGTCATCGTATTCGCCGTCCGTCATCCGGGCGATGTCTTCCTCGTCGATGCGGTCGAGGTCGTCCGCGCCGGCCAGGGACTCGATATGGTGCCGGAATTCATGCCGGACCGTATGGCGCAGCTGCTTTCTCAGCTCCTCCTCGTTCAGATGGCCGTAGACATTGAGGAAGGATCTGTAGTAGATGGCTATATAGCGGCCCATCAGCCCGCCGCTGTAGTATTCGCCAAGGATATAGATTTCCCTGCTTTTTTCGTGCTTTTTCGCTTCCGGCAGCAAAACGACCCCGCCGTTGAGCTCCGTGAACAGCTCCTCCGGCAGCTCCGACAGGATATCGTCGAGCAGCTCCTGCATACGCGCGATTGAAACCATGGGCTGTTACTCCTCATACAAGCCGCGCAGCAGCTTGATCTCCGCTGCATAGCCGTCCAGCTCGTTCGGCGTTTCGAGATAAAACGGCAGCTCCCGCAGCCTCGGGTGGTTGATTATATTGGCAAGCGCCTCGAGCCCCAGCGAGCCGTCGCCGATCTTTTCATGCCGGTCCTTATGGCTCCCGAAGGGATTTTTGCTGTCGTTGATATGGATGGCCCTCAGGCGCTCGAGCCCGAGCACACGGTCAAACTCCGCCAGCACGCCGTCGAGATCGCCCGCGATGTCGTATCCCGCGTCGTAGACGTGGCAGGTGTCCAGGCATACGCCCAGCTTCTCGCTGAGCATCACCCTGTCGATGATCGCGCGGAGCTCCTCAAACCGTCCGCCGACCTCCGAGCCCTTGCCGGCCATCGTCTCGAGCAGCACGGTTGTCGTCTGCTCCGGCCTGAGCACCTCGTTCAAAGCCGCCGCGATGAGCTCGATCCCGGCGTCCGTCCCCTGCCCGACATGGCTGCCCGGATGGAAGTTGTACAGATTTCCGGGCAGATATTCCATGCGCCGGAGATCGTCGGCCATCGTCTCGCGCGCGAACTGGCGCAGATGCGCTTTCTCCGCGCAGGCGTTGAGGGTATACGGCGCGTGCGCCAGAAAATCGGAAATGCCGCGCTCTTCCGCGAGCTTTAAGAAATCCGATATATCCTTTTCGTCGATGGCCTTCGCCGCGCCGCCCCGGGGGTTGCGCGAAAAAAACTGAAAGACGTTCGCGCCGATCGAAACGGCGTTCTTGCCCATGGCGAGGAAGCCGCCGGACACGGACAGATGGCATCCGATTTTAAACATATGCGTTTCCTTTCCGAAGTATGGTTGCCGCGGTCGGCGTGTCGACGCTTTTCTTTCCGCCGGCGCAGAAGCGTCGGGAGATTCAAACGGCGCCTGACTGTTTGAGGGTATTATAACACAGGGAAAACATAAAGTCATTGTGCTATTTCAAAGCGGATGCTAGAATAATAATAAGATTGTCCAATTTCCCGAAAACAAAAATCCCGGTATTGGAGGTACCCATGAGAGAGCTCGCCTTTGAGGACATAACCGCCGCCGTCGAGCGGCTTTGTATCGAAGCGGCCGTCCATCTGCCGGAGGACCTCTGCGCGCTTCTGGAGCGCGCCGCCGGGCGCGAGGAATCTCCCGCCGGCGCCGCCGCGCTCTCGGACATCGTGGAAAACTTCAGGCTGGCCAAAGCGACAGGCCTGCCCATCTGTCAGGATACCGGCATGGCCATCGTCTTTGCCGACATCGGCCAGGAGGTCCACATCTCGGGCGGACTGTTCGAGGACGCCGTCAACGAAGGGGTGCGCCGGGGCTATCTGAACGGCTGGCTCAGAAAATCGATCGTACGGGACCCGCTCCGGCGGGAAAACACCGAGGACAACACGCCGGCCGTCCTCCACACGCGCCTCGTAGCCGGAGACCGTCTCACCCTGACCGTCGCGCCCAAGGGCTTCGGCAGCGAGAACATGAGCGCGATGCGCCTGTTCCTGCCGTCGGACGGCGCGGAGACGATCGAGGACTTCATCGTCGACACCGTCGAGCGGGCCGGCTCGAATCCCTGCCCGCCCGTCTTTCTGGGTGTCGGCCTGGGCGGGACGGTCGAGCAGGCGGCGCTGCTGTCGAAACGGGCGCTCCTGCGCGAGGCCGGGCGGCCGAACCCCGACGCGTTTTACGCGGACATGGAGGCGAGGGTTCTGGAGAAAATCAACCGGCTCGGCATCGGGCCTCAGGGCTTCGGCGGGCGACACACGGCCGTGGCCGTCCATATCGAGCCGTTCCCGACGCATATAGCCGGCCTGCCGTGCGTCGTCACGATGAGCTGCCACGCCACCCGGCACGCCGCCTGCGTGCTGTAAACCGTCTGCCGTCTTTGCCCGCGGCGTATAAAACCGGCATTTCCGAGCATAACTTTCACTATCCAACCCAGGCGATTTATGGTACAATGAGATCATGGACATCCCTGCGAAACAATCCGTATCACATGAAAAGGAGATGACTCGAATGAAATTCACTTTTACGGAAAAGAAGGTCGAGGTTTCCGGCGACCTGCGCGACTACGCCGAGAAAAAAATCGGCAAGCTGGACCGCTTCTTCAAAATCGAGTCGGAGGCATTTATCACCTTTAGCATCGAAAGAGGCCGTCACAAGGTTGAGGTTACGCTCATCAACAACGGCATATTCTACCGCGTGGCCGAGACGACGAGCGACATGTATGTCTCGATCGATTCCGCCGTGGCCGCCATTGAAAGCCAGATCCGTAAAAACAAGACCCGTCTGTCCAAGCGCCTGCGCGACGGCGCGTTTGAGCGCGAGGTCAGGCCGTCCGTCACCTACCTGCCGGACGATGAGGAAGAACAGGAATTTTTGATTACGCGCACAAAGCAGTTCCCTTTGAAGCCGATGACTCCGGAGGAGGCGATCCTCCAGATGAACCTTTTGGGGCACGAGTTTTTTGTGTTCAAAAACCAGGAAAACAGGGACGCCTTCTCCGTTTTGTATCGGCGCAAGGACGGCAATTACGGCCTGATCGAGGGCAAGGACTAAGCGCCGTCACCCGACAGCCTGCAATCGGGGAGCAAACGAAACGTTTGCTCCCTTTCCTGTTGAAAATTCTTTTAAAAAGGTCTTGACTCTGACGCAGCGTTACCCCTTACAATCTGAGCGGAGGTGAGGTCATGAGGCTTTCCGTCGGCGAAGCGTCGAGGATATTGGGCATCAGTGTGCGCACGCTGCGCTATTACGATGAAATCGGGCTTGTCAGGCCGTCCGAGGTGTCGGATGCCGGCTACCGGTATTACGACGGCGACAATCTGGCTCTGCTGCAGCAGATCCTGTTTTACCGCGAGCTCGAGTTTTCGCTGAAGGAAATCCGCGCCATTCTCTCCGAGCGGGACCATGACCGGAAGCAGGCGCTTGCCAGGCACCGCGAGCTGCTGGTCCTGAAACAAAAACATATCGCCGGCCTGATCCGGCTGGTCGACGAAACCTTGGGAGGTGATGAAAAAATGAGTCGGATTTCATCGGATTTTTCCGACTACGAGACGGCAAAGGAACGCTACGCGGCGGAAGCCAGAGAACGGTGGGGCCATACGGACGCCTTCAGGGAGAGCGCCGAAAAGGAACGCGGGCGGACGCCCGGCGAAACGGCCGGGATAATGCGCGAGGTCGACGAGATCTTCTCGGCGTTTGCCGCGGCAAGGCAGGCAGAACCGTCGGACCCGGCGGTGCAGGAGCTTGTAAGGCGCTGGCAGGCCCATATCACAAAGTATCACTACGGCTGCACGGCCGAAATGCTTGCCGGTCTCGGCGAGATGTACACCGCGGACGGGCGCTTTACGGAAAGTATTGACCGCCATGGTCCGGGTACGGCGCGTTTCATTTCCGAAGCCATCAGAATATACTGCGCCAGGTAAATAGAGGGGCTGCCGAAATTCTTCGGCAGCCGCCTGTTTTTACCATATTTGCTCCGGTTTCCAGCCTTCGGCCCTGAACAGGATCTTGACCGTCGTCCCCTCGCCGGGCACGCTCGTCAGGACGATCCGGGCGTTGTGATACGCCGCGCCGTGCTTGACGATCGAAAGGCCGAGCCCCGTGCCGCCCATCTGCTTGGACTGGCTCTTGTTGACGCGGTAAAACCGCTCGAAAACGCGCGGCTGGTCCGCCTCGGGGATGCCGATGCCGGTGTCGGAGACGGTGAGATGCACCTCGTTTCCGCGCTTATCGACGGACACGGTCACTTTTCCGTTTTCCTTGTTATATTTGACCGCGTTGTCGCAGAGATTGTAAATGATCTCGTCGATGATCTGTTCCGCACCGTAAATGCAGGCGTGCTGTCCCCTCAACTCAAGAGCGACGCCCCTGGCGTCCGCCGAGGGCTTCAGCGTCGCAAGCACCGCTTCGCAGGCATCGTACAGGTCGAGCCGGACCTTTTCAACCGGCAGCTCGTTGTCGTCGAGCTGCGAGAGCTTGATGATATCGCCGACAAGAGAAATGAGCCGCTGCGTTTCATCGTAGATATATCCGGCGAAGCGCGTGAGGTCTTCGTTTTTGACCATGCCGTTGCGCATGATCTCCGCAAACCCGGAGACGGAGGTGAGCGGCGTCTTGAGCTCGTGCGACACGTTGGCCGTGAATTCCCGGCGCATTTTCTCACGCGCCTCGTGCTCCGTTCTGAGCTCGTCCATTTGCTTGGCGATGATGCTGTTCTGGTGGGATATCCGCTCCAGAAGCGGATGAAGCTCCCGGTAAACTCTGCTGCGCTCCGGATGCTCGAAGTCAATCGCGTTGATCGGGCGTATGATGCTTCTCGAGATTCTGTACGCCAGGAGCAGCGAGAGCGCGACGGCGGCCGCCAGGATCAGTAGCGTCGGCCGGATCATCAGGTCCAGCCTCGACAGCAGCGATTTTTCAGTCGTGGCCGTGCGGACAACCGTCCCGTCGGCGGCTTTTACGGCGTAGTAGATCATATGCTCCGACAGGGTGCCCGACCTTCGGCTGCTTTCGCCGACGCCTTCCGCGAGCGCCTGCCTGACCTCTTCCCGGTCCGCGTGGTTTTCCATCGTCGCCGCGTCGGCGGAGCTGTCGAACAGGACCGTCCCGTCCTTGTCGATCCATGTGATGCGCAGCTCGGCGTTATCAGTCAGGCTGCCGAGGTACGCCAGGCCGCTTTGTTCGACGCCTTTTACGATGTATCCGGTTTCTTCCCGGACCTTCTCCTCGTGTTCCCTGACATAGCTGCGGTAGTCCACGCCGATAACGAGCGCGAGGCAGGCCGCGAAGATGATGACGGTCACGAGGAAAATCCCCCAAAAAATTCTTCTGCTCATTAACCCAGCCGCCTCAGCCCGCGGCCGCGGCGATCTTATACCCGATGCCGCGCACCGTTTGGACGTATTCCCCGGCCGCCCCGAGCTTCTGACGCAGCGTGCGTATATGTACGTCCACGGTCCGGCTCTCTCCGTCGAAAGAATAGCCCCAGACCCTGTTGAGGATCTGATCCCGGGTCAGAACGATGTCGTGGTTTTCAAGCAGCAGGCAGAGCATCTCAAACTCCTTGAGCGTGAGCGCAACAGTCTGGCCGTCCACCTTCACGATGTGTTTTGACGGGCAGACGTACAGGCTTCCCAGCCGATACTCCGCCGGCGCTTCGCTTTCGTCCGTGCGCCGCAGGAGCGCCCGGACGCGCGCAACCAGCTCGATCATGCCGAACGGCTTCGGGATATAATCGTCGGCCCCGGAATTGAGCCCGACCACCTTGTCGTACTCGCTGCCCTTTGCCGTGAGCATGATGACCGGCAGCTTTTTCGTGGCGGCCGCACTCCGCAGCTTCTTCAGGATCTCAAGCCCGTCTTCCTCGGGCAGCATAATGTCGAGGAGGACGAGACTCGGAAGCGCCGCCTCCATGGCCTGCCAGAATTCGGACGGCCTGGCAAACCCCGCGGCTTCCAGCCCGGAGCTGTTTAATGTGTATATGACGAGCTCGCGTATGCTCTTATCGTCTTCGACAAAATAGATCATGTTCGAGACACTCCACCCGCTTACCAAAGCATTTAATCGATCTCTCAATAATTATATCATATAGACGATTGAAGTCTATCGTTTTTATTGATTGTGACGATTAGAAAATCCGGCTGAGGCGTAAGAAAAAGCGGTCAGGCGCCGCGTACAGGTCCGATACTCAGATACGCTTGCGCAAAACCGCTTATTCTTTACTTAGACGGGACAGCCGCCGTCAGCTTTCCATCTGCTTGCCCAGAAAACCCGCAACTGTCTGCGCCAGCTTGTACTCCACCTCTCCCAGGACCTTGTCGCCCTCGGAAAAGAAGATCACGCAGCCCATGACATCTCCTTCGGAGATGATGGGCGCCGCCGTTTCGATGACATACTTGTCGCCGCTGTCGATAACGGGCAGGCCTTTTTCGCCGCTTTTTCGCTGATAGAGCCGGCGCGCCTCCATGATCTGCTCCAAATCGTTCGAGATATGCTTATCCGTCAGCTCTCTTTTCGGTACGCCGCACGCGGCGATATAGGTGTCCCTGTCCGCGACGGCGGCATTGCAGCCGGCCGTTTTATACAGCGTTTCACAAATCTGGTTGGCGCTTTCAGACCATTCACCCATGGGCGAGTATTTTTTGAAAATGACTTCGCCGTCTTTTTCGGTATATATCTCCAGCGGGTCTCCCTCGCGGATACGCATGGTACGGCGGATCTCTTTTGGAATAACGACGCGTCCAAGATCATCTATCCGGCGCACTATTCCGGTTGCTTTCATGTTTTGACCCTCCCTTGTTTTACAGCATTAGTATCCACAGTATTATTCTGACTATTCAGCGACCTGCCGTTTACCGCATATTGCCATCCTTCGTCGAAAAGCTCAAAAAATGCTTCAAAAAGCAGGCCGGCAGCGCTTTTCCGAGCGTCCCCCGAGCCGGCCGCTTTAAAAAATTTCACGGATACGCGCGCATTGGCGCACTGCCGCGAGGCATGAAAAAAGACTGCTCCGATTCAAATCAAGGAACAGTCTTCAGGATTTTCGCAGATCCTCAGTCTTTGATGTCGGCAATAATCAAATCCGCTAGCTGCCGTATGTCGTCAAGCCCCAGGACCGGCGTATCCCCCGCTTCGACCGGCACGTCCGTCATGACGGCCAGGCATTCGCCCGGCTCGAGCGGCAGCGGCTTGTCGTTGCCGCCGCGCTGCAGCGCAATCTTCGGCCAGGGGCCGTGTTTGTACCCCTCGGTCAGGATAATGTCGACATCCGTGATCCGGGCGATGAGCTCGTCGATCGGGATGAACCGGTTTTCCAGGATGGCCGCTTTCGTAGCCGAGGCGACGACCGTTACGGCCGCGCCGGCCTGCGTCAGCCGCCAGCTGTCCTTCCCGGGCTTGTCTATCTCAAATTCATGAGCGTCATGTTTGATGACCGCCGTTTTCAGGCCCCGGCGTCTGAGCTCCGGGATGAGCTTTTCAAGCATCGTCGTCTTGCCCGTGTTTGAAAAGGCGACGATGGAGTAGACGGGTATTTTATTGTTCCTCATAATAATTCAGACCACATAATCGTTTATTCCTTACTTGTTTGAACTAAAAACGACGCGAAGGCCTCCACGGTCGGGTTTTCCTGATCCTCATACCAGAAGCACTGCAGCTCCTCGTTTTTTCCGATGGGATAACACAGCAGCTCGCTGTGCAGGTTCATCCGGGTGAGCATTGTCGAAACCGTCACGCCCTGCCCGAATTCCACAGCCATGTACGCCGACTCAATATTGGGCGATATGATGATCTCCGTCGGCGTGAAGCCCATCTCGCGGCATTGCTTTCTGGCCCGTGCGCGGCTTTCGGAATTGGATTCGACGCTGGAGGCGGCCTTGATAAACGGCTCGCGCCTGAAGTCTTCGACCGTCGCGCCTTCCCTGGCCTTCGGGTGATCCGGCGAGACAAGCAGAACAAGCGGCGTCTCAAGCACCTTCATCTTTTTTATGCCCGCTCCCTTGGGCGCAAATTCGGCATATGTGATGATCAGATCGAGTTTTCTGGCCAAAAAGTGTTCGATCAGCCTGGACTGCGTATGCCGCTCGCCGGTGTAGCGCAGCTCCGGGTTTTCCTTCTTCAGGCTTTTAAGCGCGCTGCTGATCTCCGACGATATCTCAAGCCACTCCAGATAACCGATCCGAAGGGTATTGAACATGGTGCTGTAATACTGCTTCGTTTTTTCGGAGACCTCCCGGAGGTCCTCCTCGAACCTTGAAAACAGCTCATAAAAGTTTTCTCCGGCTTTTGTGAGCATGACGTAGTGATGCGTCCGGATAAAAAGCTTGAAGCCGATGTCCTCTTCAAACTTTGCGATATATTTGCTGACCGACTGCTGCGTCATAAACATGAGCTTGGCCGTCTGCGTGAAGCTGAGGGTCTGCGCAAGCGCCAAAAAACATCTTACCGCAACCTCGTTGACCAAAAAACCGCACCTCCCCACTGCATCTGTCGTATTGTTATCGAGGCACTTCCATTGCCGCAGGGCCGCCGAAATGAATCGAGGATCCCGGACGCCCCCGCCGGGACATGCAATAAAAAGCGTCCGGCTTGTCCATAGTATCTCCGCCGGCCTCAAGCCGCGGGTTTCCGCCTGCCGGCCAGGACGCCGGCCATGCAGACGGCCAGGCTGAAGGCCATACCGACGAACAGCGGATCGAAGGCGAAGACCTTCCAGATGCCGAATATCAGCACGATGACCGGGCCGCCGGTTATGGACGCCAGTATGTACCGCCTGTCGATCCTGTTTTTCGCGAACAGCGCGAGCACGAGCGGCATGAACATGACGGCGCCCCTGAGACCCATGGACATATACGCAAAGTTTTGGATGGCCGTCTTTCCCAGGACGGCGGCAAGGACGACGCCGAGCGACAGCACGCCGGCAATGATCAGCCGCGAGACGGCCAGATCCCTTCTTGAGTCCGGCGCTTTCCCGGACAGCTTCTTGAGTATGTCGTCGTTGATGATGGTACTGATCCCCAGCGCGAGCCCGGCGCCCGTGCCGACCACGGCAAACAGCAGTGTCGCGAGCATAACGCCGCCCAGCAGAGGCGGGACGTGCTTCACAATGAATTCCGTCATCGCCACGGCCGTATTCTTTGCCGTTTCAGGATCGTTTACCGCGCGCATATACAGGCCGACCAGAATGCCGCCGATGCCGACCGGGGGAATCATCAGGGTGCTGATGAGCGCGCCCGCGCGCGCCGTTCTATCCGTCTTTCCGGACAGGACCGCCTGCGCGTACGTCTGGGTCGTCAGGACGCCGAAGATCAGCGACGCGCCGGCGCCGGCGTCGAGGCCGAAGCCGCGGGCAAACAGCCCGAAGTCCTCCCCGAGCGCGCCGACCAGCCCCAGGAACGCGCCGAGTCCCTTTGTGAGCACAAGCACGGACACGGCGCAGAAAACGACGGTGACATACAGCAGGATCAGCTTCAGGATGCCGACCATTCCCGCGCCCTTGATCCCGCCGAGCGTGACGTAGACGATCATCAGGACCGCGGCGATGATAAGCGCCGGGATAGTGCCGATCGCGGGCGTGATGACGAAAATGACGGCGACGGCCGACAGAAGCTGCGAGAGGATGTTGATAAAAATTCCGACGGAGGACAGGACGGACGCGAGCATCCCGGCGGTCCGTCCGTATTCGTTGGCCACGATGCCGACGAGGGTGGGCGAACCGGCGGCCCGGTACGGCCGGATAAAGCCGACGGCCAGGATCAGCGCCGCGATGCCCCCGCCGAGCGTGAACCACCAGGCGGACAGGCCGTAGGTGTACGCCAGCTGCGCCGTCCCGATGGTGGACGAGCCGCCGACGAGCGTCCCCATGATGGTGCCGGCGACAATGGACGCGCCGCTCTTCCCGGCGCACGACACGAAGTCCGCGGCGCATTTGACGCGGGTACCGGCATAAACGCTCAACCCGATAAAGACCGCCAGCGTGACCGCTATGCCGATGAGTGTCATTGTGTTCATTGATTAAACATGCTCACGATCCTCGTGATGATTGTGTCTCTCGTGCGGATCTGCGCCGCGGGTTTACGCGGCTTTCCCGCTGCGAATGCTCCGGGCACAGCGGCCAAAGCATCCGGTGCGGATGCGGCTTCGCATGCTGCCCGGAGCATCGCCGGACTCTTATTCGGCCTTGAACGTCGGCGGGTTCGTCTTTTCGTCGCGCAGGCAGTTGCGCGTGATGCCGAGAATGCTCCTGGCGTCCTCGGCCGTCGCGATGTCGCGCCCGGCAAGCTTCGACAGCTCCACGGCGCGCTCGACGAGCTGGAGGTTTGTCGCAATGACGCCCTTGGAGAAGTAGATGTTGTCCTCAAGGCCGACGCGCAGGCCGTCGCACCCGAGGGCGAGGCCGGCAAGCATCATGGCCATATGCGACCTGCCGATACCGGACACGGACCACGTGGCTCCCTCCGGGAGCTTGCCGGCGAGGAACGCGAGGTTTTCGGCTGTGCCGGGCATGGAGCCGCCGACGCCCATGATGAACTGGATGTGCGGGGGTTTGGGGATGTTGTGCTTGTTGACGTAGTACATGACGCTGTCTATGTGGCCGGTGTCGAACACTTCGAATTCCGGCTTGATGTCGTGCTTGACGACTTCCTGGCTCAACAGGTTTAAGAACCGGGGGCTGTTCTCGAAGATATAGGCGTTGGCCCAGTTGAGGGTGTTGGGGTCGAACGAGCACATCTCGGGCCTCAGGGCGCCCAGGTGCTGCAG
>CAYMLM010000004.1:501-26096 GCA_964391385.1 uncultured Papillibacter sp. | reverse complement strand
CTACACCCTATCCTACACTCTTTCCCTACACGACGCTCTTCCGATCTTGTTCTGATATCCCGCATAGCGATTTAACTGGATTTGGAGCGGTTCATGTGGCTACGATCCCAAGATTCATGATTGCGGCGCCGCACAGCGGCGCGGGCAAAACGACCGTAACGCTGGCGCTGTTATCCGCGCTTAAAAGGCGCGGGCTGTTGCCCGTCAGCTTCAAGTGCGGCCCCGACTACATAGACCCGATGTTTCACCGGGCCGTGCTTGGCATACCGAGCTACAACCTCGACTTGTTCTTCACGCCGGAGCAGACCGTACGCGGCCTGCTTCATGCGCATGCGCAGGGTCACGGCGCGGCTGTGATCGAGGGCGTCATGGGCTACTACGACGGTTCCGGCACGACGGTGAAGGACAGCAGCTATGAGCTTGCCGCCGTCACAGGAACGCCGGCCGTTCTCGTTATCCCCGCCCATGGCGCTTCCCTGTCGCTGGCCGCCGTCATAAAGGGCTTCAAAGACTTCAGGCCCGACAGCCGGATCGCGGGCGTAATCTTGAACGGCTGCTCAAAGGAGCTGTTCGAGCTGCTCCGTGACGCGCTCGAACGCGAAACGGGCCTTCAAATGTTCGGTTATCTGCCCCGCCTGCCTGAGTGCGCGATAAAAAGCCGCCACCTCGGCCTTGTCACAGCCGGCGAGATCGAAGACCTTCGGCAAAAGCTCGAACGTCTGGGCAGCGAGGCGGAGCGGAGCATCGATATCGGCGCGCTGCTGGAAACGGCGCGCGCGGCGCATCCTATGGAAGGCAGCCTGCCGGAGATCAAACCGGCCGTCGCGTCACGGCCTCGAATTGCCGTGGCGCGGGACGAAGCGTTTTGCTTTTATTACGCGGACAACTTAAACCTTCTCGAGCAGTTCGGCGCGGAGCTGGTCCCCTTCAGTCCGCTGCGCGACGCCGCCCTGCCGGACGGCGTCGGCGCGGTCTATCTCGGCGGCGGTTATCCGGAGCTTTACGCCGCTCAGCTCAGCGGAAACAAGCCCATGCTCGGCAGCGTCAAGGCCGCCGTGGGCGGCGGGATGCCGGCGCTTGCCGAATGCGGCGGCTTTTTATACCTGCACGACGCTCTGGAGGACGAGGCCGGGACGTCTTACCCGATGGCCGGTGTGATTGCAGGGCGCGGCTTTCGAACGGACAAGCTGCAGCGGTTCGGCTATATCCGCCTGACCGCGCAGACAGACACCGTCCTGTGCCCGGCGGGGGCTTCGGTCCCCGGTCACGAATTTCACTATTGGGACTCGACCGCAAACGGCGGCGCCTGCGCCGCGCGGCGGCCGAACGGTCAAAGCTGGCCGTGCGTACACGGGACCGAAACGCTCTTTGCCGGCTTCCCGCACCTGTACTTTTACGGCAACCCGTCTTTTGCAGATAATTTTGTACGGGCCGCGGCGCAATACGTTCGATCAAAAGCATTGAGCCCGGAGGATAATCCATGTACTCGCTCATAGCCCTTGCAGCCGGCTTTATATTGGACCTCACTATCGGCGATCCGATCGGCTGGCCGCATATCGTGCTGGGTTACGGTAAAATGATTCCTTTTTTCGAGCGTGTTTTGCGGAAGGCTTTTCCGCCGACGGCGTCCGGTGAGCTGACCGCCGGCGTGATCCTTGTTGTTTTTATGTGTATGATCCCCCTCGCGGTCGGCATTGGACTTTTATACGTGTGCCAGACGGTCTCGCCATGGCTGCGCGTCGCGGCGGAGGCCGTCCTGGTCTGGCAGTGCCTGTCCCTTCGCTCCCTGCGCGTTGCGGGCCTGACGGTGTACAGGCCGCTTGCCGATGACGACCTGCCGGCGGCCCGTCTGGCGGTGGCCGAAATCGTCGGGCGCGACACGGAAAATCTGGACGCGTCCGGCGTCACGCGCGCCGCCGTCGAAACGGTGGCGGAAAACACCGGCGACGGCGTCATCTCGCCGCTTTTGTTCCTGGCGCTCGGCGGCGCTCCGCTCGGCCTTTTATTCAAGGCTGTGAGCACGATGGACAGCATGATAGGGTATAAAAACGAAAAGTATCTCTATTTCGGCCGGGCGGCGGCAAAGCTCGACGATATCCTGAACTTTATCCCCGCGCGCCTGGCCGGCGCTTTCATGGTTTTATCCGCGCATCTCGCCGGTCTGGACGGCAAAAACGCCCGGCGCGTTTTCAAGCGGGACCGCTTAAATCACAAGAGCCCCAATTCCGCGCATACGGAGGCCGCCTGCGCCGGGGCGCTGGGCGTCCGGCTCGGCGGGGACGCCGTCTACTTCGGCAAGCTTGTCGGCAAGCCGACGATCGGCGACGATGACCGCCCTGTCGAGCCGGCGGACATCGTCCGGACGATCCGCCTGATGTACTGGACGGCCGTCTTGTTTTTCCTGCTGTGCCTGATCGTGAAGGGAGTGATCGTATGGCTTTGATACACGGCGGCGATACCGAGGGGTATCGGCTGGAATACGGCTTGAAACCGCTCGATTTCTCCGCTAACTGCAACCCGCTGGGCATCCCGGAAAGCGTGCCCCGCGCCGTCGGCGAAGCCGCCGGAGCGGCGGACGAATACCCCGATCCCCTCTGCAGGCGGCTCACAGCCGCGCTGTCGGAAAAGCTCGGTGTGAAACAGGAGTACATCCTGTTCGGCAACGGGGCGGCGGACCTGATCTTCCGTCTGGCCCTGGCCAAAAAGCCCAAAAAGGCCGTCGTCACCGCCCCGACGTTTGCCGAATACGAACTGGCGCTTCAGACGGCGGGCTGCGGGACGGACCGCCACGCGCTCTCAAAGGCAGACGACTTCCGCGTGACGCAAACGCTTCTCGAGCGCATCGCGCCCGGGATCGATCTGCTCTTCGTCTGCAACCCCAACAATCCGACCGGGCGGACCGTCGATCCCGAGCTCATGGCGGAAATACTCGCCGCCTGCGAAAAGACCGGCACGCTTCTGGTCGTGGACGAGTGCTTCAACGGCTTTCTCGACCGTCCGGAGACACACTCGCTGAAGAGCAGGCTGCCGGAGCACGACAACCTGCTCATTCTGGACGCCTTTACAAAGCTGTACGGCATGGCCGGCATCCGTCTCGGCTATTGCTTATCCCGAAATACGAAGCTGCTCGGACGCATGAAAAGCGCCGGGCAGCCGTGGTCCGTCTCGTCGCTGGCTCAGGCGGCCGGGCTCGCCGCGCTGAAGGAGGACGCCTACGTGGCGCGGGCGCGAACGCTCGTCGCGACGGAACGGGCGTATCTTGTGGACGCGCTCCAAATGCCCGGCGTCAAGCCGCTCGGCGGAGAGGCAAATTTTATTTTTTTACAATCCGACATCCCCGGCCTGACCGAGAAACTCCGCGGGCGCGGCATCCTCATACGCGACTGCGGCAATTACCCCGGGCTGACCCAGGGCTATTACCGCGTCGCCGTGCGGACGCGCAATGAGAATACTCGGCTGATACAGGCTCTCAGGGAGCTGTCGTCGGCAAATGTATAAGCGGGAAGAATGAATATGACAAAACCCATCATGATCCAGGGCACAATGTCCAACGCCGGCAAAAGCCTTATATGCGCAGGGCTCTGCCGCGTTTTCGCGCAGGACGGATACCGCGTCGCCCCGTTTAAAAGCCAGAACATGGCGCTCAACAGCTATATCACGGGCGAGGGCCTGGAGATGGGCCGGGCGCAGGTGATGCAGGCGGAGGCGGCCATGCTCGAGCCGTCCGTGCTGATGAATCCCATCCTGCTCAAGCCGACGAACGACATGGGCAGCCAGGTAGTCGTAAACGGCGAGGTCTTCGGCACGATGACAGCCGGGAGATATTACGATTACAAAAAAGAGCTGCGTCCCGTGGTGACGCAGGCTTACAATTCGCTCGCCGCGCAGTATGACATCGTCGTCATCGCGGGCGCGGGCAGTCCGGCGGAGATCAATTTAAACCGGGACGATTTCGTCAACATGGGCATGGCAAAAATCGCGGACGCGCCCGTCCTGCTTGCGGCCGATATCGACCGCGGCGGCGTCTTCGCGTCCGTTTACGGGACCGTGAAGCTGCTCGAGCCGGACGAGCAGGCCCGTTTCAAGGGCATCGTCATCAACAAATTCAGGGGCGACGCCGACATCCTCAGGCCCGGCCTGACAAAGCTGGAGGAGCTCACCGGCGTGCCGGTTTTGGGCGTCGTGCCGTATCTCGCGCTCGACCTCGACGACGAGGACAGCCTCTCCGAGCGGCTTGAGACACGGGTGACCGGAAAACCGCTCGACGTCGCCGTTATCCGCCTGCCCAGGATCTCGAATTTTACCGATTTCAACGCCCTGTCGCGCCTGGAGCCCGTCGGCCTGCGGTATGTCGAACGCGCCGACGCGCTCGGGAGCCCCGACCTCATTATCCTGCCCGGCACGAAGAACACGATGGGCGACCTCAATTGGATGCGCCGGAACGGCCTGGAGGACGCCGTCAAAAACTGCGCCCTGTCAGGCACGCCGCTCGTCGGCGTCTGCGGCGGCTATCAGATGCTCGGAAACACCCTGTCCGATCCGGACGGCGTCGAGGACGGCGGGGAGATGCGCGGCATGGGGCTTCTGCCGGCCGAGACCGTGTTTGAGCCGCGAAAGGTCCGTACGCGCGTCACAGGGCGCGTCCTGCCGCAGGACGGTTTTTTTGCGCCGCTCACCGACCTGCAGCCAGCCGGCTACGAGATACACATGGGCCATACCGCGCTCGCGGGCGAGGCAAAGCCGTTTGCCGTTTTGAACGACGGACGGACGGACGGCGCGGTACTGGGCAGCGTTTTCGGCAGTTACCTGCACGGCCTGTTCGACGGCGAACTGGGAACGCAGCTCGTCCGGCTCCTGCTTCGGAAAAAGGGCCTCGGCGACAGCGTGCGCGTGTCCGACGAAATCGGGGAGTATAAAAACAGGCAATATGATCTTCTCGCCCGCGCCCTCAGGGAGCATCTTGATTTTGAGCGGATTTACAATATCATGGGGGTAAAGCGGTAAACCGGCGCAGGTATCGGGCAAAGCCGTCTTTACCGCAAAGACGTCCAACGGCCTTTTTAACGGAAAGCGTCTTTTATGACGCGATGGGATGAATACGGGCGGCCGGAGGGCGGTAAAAGTGTCGATATCCCAATATCGACGTTTTTTGATAATAAATAAAAAACATTGTGCTATAATTATTAAACAGACCGAAACCTGAGGACATTCCGCGTTCATTGCCGGATTCATGCCGGGAAAGGACGCGCGGGGTGATACGGGAATAATACATCGAAAGGATGCATGGCAATGGCTGAGATCTATCTGGCCGGCGGCTGCTTCTGGGGTTTGGAAAAATACCTCGGTTCCATAAAAGGCGTGAGACACACGGAGGTCGGCTACGCCAACGGCGGATCGATGGACACGACGTACGAAGACGTCTGCCGCGGAAGCGGCCACGCGGAAACCGTGAAGGTCGTCTACGATCCGGACGTGCTGCCGCTGGATTTTCTGCTGTCGCTTTTTTACGAGGCGATTGATCCCGCGTCGGTCAACCGCCAGGGGAACGACCGGGGCATCCAGTACAGGACGGGGATTTATTACGCGGACGTTTCCGACCGGCCCGCCGTCGAAAAGTCGCTGGCCGACCTGCAGGAGCGGCTCGGCAAGCCCGTCGCGGTCGAGTCCGGGCGGCTCGTCCAATACTGCCCGGCGGAAGACTATCATCAGAAATATCTCGATAAGAATCCCGACGGCTACTGCCATATCAAGCCGGACGCGTTCAAGCGGGCGGCTTCCGCCGTCGTCAACCCCTCGGACTACAGCCCGTCCGACAAAGAGGCGCTCAGGCGGACTCTGACGCCGGAACAGTACGACGTGACGCAGATGAGCGCGACCGAGCCGCCCTTTCGCAATACTTTCTGGGACCATTTCGAGCCTGGCATCTACGTCGACGTCACAACGGGAGAACCGCTCTTTTCCTCGGCGGACAAGTTCGAGTCCGGCTGCGGCTGGCCCAGCTTTTCAAAGCCGGTCGACCCGAATGTCGTGCGCGAAAAAAGCGATCTGTCCCACGGCATGATCCGGACAGAAGTCAGAAGCCGCGTCGGCAGCGCGCACCTCGGGCATGTTTTCGACGACGGCCCGGCCGAGCGGGGCGGCCTGCGGTATTGCATCAACAGCGCGGCGCTCCGGTTCATCCCAAGGCAGGACATGGAGCGCGAGGGCTACGGCTATCTGCTCGAGCATATCAAAACGAGATAAAACAGCGGGCGGCCGGAAGGCCGCCCGAATTTTTGGAATTTCTCAAAGCGTGCCGTCCTGCAGTTCCCCGGCCGCTTCCTTCAGGCCGGTCAGCCACGTCGAGGCGTCGGCGTCGCTGGGCATGCGCCAGTCGCCGCGCGGAGACAGGCAGACGGAGCCGATCTTCACGCCGTCCGGCAGGCACGAGCGCTTGAACTGCTGCGAGAAAAAGCGCCTGTAGAACGTCCCGAGCCACTTGAGTATTACCGCCGGCTCGTACTGTCCGTCAAACGCGATGATCGCCAGCTTCAGTATTTTTTTAGGCGTAAAGCCGTTGCGCAGCATGTGAAACAGGAAGAAATCGTGCAGCTCGTACGGGCCGACGAGGTCCTCTGTCTTTTGTGCGATTGTCCCGTCCTCGCCGGCGGGCAGAAGCTCCGGGCTGATCGGCGTAACGAGGATATCGCGGAGCGCCGCGGCCACCTTTTCGTTCCCCGCCGTCTCGGCATACCAGGACACCAGGTGCCTGACGAGCGATTTGGGCACGCCGGCGTTGACGCCGTAGTGGCTCATGTGATCCCCGTTGTACGTGCACCAGCCGAGCGCGAGCTCCGACAGGTCGCCCGTGCCCACGACGAGGCCGCCCGTCTGGTTGGCTACGTCCATGAGGATCTGCGTGCGCTCGCGCGCCTGGACGTTTTCAAACGTGACATCCAGCTTGGTCGGATCATGCCCGATGTCGCTGTAATGCAGGGCGCAGGCTTCCCGGATGGGGATCTCCCGGAGCGTCACGCCGAGCTCCCTCATCAGGGTCAGGGCGTTTTGGTACGTGCGGTCCGTCGTCCCCATCCCGGGCATGGTGATGCCGACGATTTCCGACGGGGGCAGGCCCAGCGCGCGGACGGCCTCGCAGGTCACGAGCAGGGCCAGCGTCGAATCCAGTCCCCCGGACAGGCCGAGCACGGCTTTTTTGATGCCCGTTTTCCGCATCCGTTCGGAAAGGCCGACGGACTGCAGCTTGAAGATCTCCCGGCACCTGTCGAATTTGACCGTCTTGTCGCGCGGGATAAACGGATGCGCGTCGACCGGGAAGCGCGGCTTGACGTCCGCATCGCAGCCGGAATCAAACGCGACGGTACGGTAATCGCGTCTGTCCCCGACGCCCATGAAGCTGTTGAATTTCCGCCGGTCGTTCATGAGCCTTTCGATGTCGATATCCGAGTATATGAAAGACGAGTCGGCCGTATAAGACGATTCGCTTAACAGGCTGTCGTTCGCGGCTATGACGGCGTGTCCGCTGAACACGACGTCCGTCGTCGATTCGCCCTGGCCGGCCGAGGCAAAGACATAGCCCGCAAGGCATCGGCCCGACTGCTGCTTGACGAGCGCGCGACGGTAGTCCGACTTCGTCACCGTTTCGTTGCTGGCCGAAAGATTTATCAGCAGGTTCGCGCCGCTGAGCGCGTGTCGCGAGCTCGGCGGGATCGGCATCCACAGGTCCTCACAGATCTCAACGCCGACGACAAGCGGCGTACTTTTATCTTCAAACAGGATGTTTTCCCCGAAGGGCACGTCGGCACCGCACAGCCTGACGGTATCGCATTGCCGCGTGACAGCGGAGGCAAACCAGCGTTTTTCGTAAAACTCGTTGTAGTTCGGGATAAACGTTTTCGGCACGGCGGCGAGAATCCGTCCGGCATGGAGGACGACGGCGCAGTTATACAGCTGGTTGTCCGCGGGGACAGGCATGCCGATTGCCGCGAGCACCTCGCATCCGCCGGTTTGCTCAAGGATTGCGGCCAGCGCCGACTGCGCGCCGGCAAGCAGGCTGTTCTGATTGAACAGGTCTGCGCAGGTGTATCCGGTGACCGACAGCTCCGGAAAAACCATGACCTTTACACCCTGCTCCGCTCCCTTTTTGATGAGCTTCGCAATCTCCCCGGCGTTGTATGCCGTATCGCCGGCCCTGACGCGCGGGACGGCTGCCGCCGTCCGGACAAACCCGTATTTACCCAGCTTCATGTGTGACCTCCGGTCCGTTCCCGTCTGTTCTCCTGCCGATTTAAAGCGTTATTTTTCCGATGTCATCAGCACCAGCGTCAGCTCCGCGCTGCGCGTGAGCTCCTCGACCGTCGTAAACTCGTCGCGCGCGTGGCAGCGGTTCATGGCGCTTGCCACGACGATGCCCGCGAGGCCGCTTTGAGCCATCACGTTGTTGTCGCTGCCGCCCATCGTCTTCGTGAGCACGACGGGCAGGCCCAACCTGCCGCAGGCGTTTTCAAAGCGCGCGGCAACCGGATGGTCCGGGGGCGTCCTGTAGGCTTTCGAAGCGACGACCAGCTCGAAATCGACGGCCGCTCCGGCGGCAAAAGCGGAGCGCTCGAACTGCTTTTTCACCAGTTCCGCCTGCCGCAGGGCCTTTTCGTGCTCCAGGCTGCGAACCTCGCCTTTGACGGTGCAGCTGTCCGGAACAATATTCGTCGCGATGCCGCCCTTGATCGTCCCGACGTTGACGGTCGTCTCCTCGTCGACATTCCCCATCGGCAGCATGCTGACGGCGCCGGCCGCCGCCGCTATGGCGTGGATACCCTTGCCCGGGGCAAAGCCCGCGTGAGAGGATTTTCCGCGGACCCTGGCCGTGAAGGACAGTATGCTCGGCGCCGTATAGGCCGCCGTGCCGACGCGGCCTTCCAGGTCCAGGACGTACGCCTCCTCGGAGAGCACTTTTGTAAAATCAAACACTGCGCTGCCCTTGCAGTATACCTCCTCGGCCACCGTAAAGAGCACCTCGATCGGCCCGTGGGGCAGATTCTTTTCCGTTATGACCGTCAGCGCCTCCAGAATCGAGGCCACGCCCGCCAGATCGTCCGCGCCGAGCACGGTATTGCCGCGGCTCGTGATCGTTCCGTCCGCGCCGATGACGGCCGCTTTCCCCGAGGACGGCTCGACGGTATCCAGATGCGCGCAGAACAGCAGCGGCTTCGCGCCGGCGGCGCCTTTAAGATAGCCGTAAATATTCCCGCAGCTGCCGCCGATCTTTTCGCCGGCGTCGTCCTCAATGACGATCATGCCGAGCTTGGAAAGCCTGTTTTTCACATAATCGCCCATCTGCCGCTCGGAGTAAGACGGGCTGTCGATCGCAACGAGCTTTGTAAACTCGTCGACCAGCCGCACCTGGTTAATATCCATATGTCCTCCCGCTCCTCCCGGACGGAGATGTCTTCCCGGACGGTATGCCGTTCCGGCGGCGCACCGCCTGCCGGGACGCTCGACCCTATTGACATAAAATGATATCATATTTATGGTAAATATAACAGGGCTATTTTATACAAAAGATAACGGCGGACATCGGAAGCCGGCAATGGAGCTTTCGCCGGGAAATGCTTCTGGCCCCGTCCTTCGGGCCGCGCATCTTAACATCAAACTGGAGTGTCCTTATGATCAGACAAAAACGCGTGGCGGCAATCCACGACATTTCCTGTTTCGGAAAATGCTCACTCACGGTCGCGCTGCCGATCCTCTCGGCGGCCGGGATCGAAACGAGCGTCATCCCGACGGCCGTCCTTTCAACGCATACGGGAGGACTGCCCGGCTATACCTACCGGGATCTGACAAGCGATATCCTGCCGATCGCCCTGCACTGGCAGGCGCTCGGGCTGGCCTTTGACGCCGTCTACACAGGCTTTCTCGGCTCCTTCCGGCAGATCGATATTGTATCCGAAATCTTCGACCGGCTGAAAGGCCCCGACACGCTCGCGGTTGTCGATCCGGTCATGGCCGACAACGGCAAGCTGTATGCCGTCTTTGACGAGCATTTTCCCAAGGGCATGAAAAAGCTCTGCAAGAAGGCGGACCTCATCGTGCCGAATATCACGGAGGCGTGTCTTCTGCTCCAAAAACCCTACAGTCCCGGCCCATACGAGCCGGCATTTATCGAGGACCTGCTGTGCGGCCTCGCCGGACTCGGGCCGGCTCAGGTGGTGCTGACGGGCGTGTGCTTCGACGAAAAGCAGCTCGGCGCGGCTTGCTTTGACGCGCCGAGCGGCACGATCGACTACTCCTTCTCGCAGCGCATCGAGGGTTATTATCACGGGACGGGCGACGTCTTCGCAAGCACGCTGACGGCGGGTCTTCTGTCCGGGCTTGATCTCAATAAATCCTCAAGGATCGCCGTCGATTTCACCGTCAAAAGCATCCTGCGCACCAAACAGGCCGGCACCGACGTGCGCTTCGGCGTCAATTTTGAGGCCGGTCTGAAGGACCTCGCCTGTATCCTGTCAAATCCGGAATCGGAATAACTTCAGGCGCGAGCAATCCCGTTGCAGGAAACACCCTCGGATAGAGTAAATCGACAAAAACCACCGGCCGTTTGCGGCCGGTGGTTTTTGCAGGCTGTTTCTCCCTTTTTATCGGCCCTTCCGCGCCGTCGGGCGCGTTTCACCGCCGGCACAACGCGGCAGGCGGCGGGATATACTGAAGCAAGATAAACACCCGGCGGCCTGTCCGAGCCTTCGCAATGCCTTCGCTCGGTCATATCTTCTTTTTCAGTTCAAAGAGGAGGTTGAGCGCCTCCAGCGGCGTGAGCGTGTTCAGATCCGTCATTCTCAAAATGCCGGCAATCTCGCCGCCGCTTAAATCCTCGAGCGACATCTGGTCGTCCGGCGCGTCCTTCGACGTCGGCGCTTCGGGCCGGCCGCCCGTCTCCAGCTGGGCAAGGACGGCTTTCGCCCGTCGGACGACGCCCTCCGGCACGCCGGCGAGGCCCGCGACCTCGATCCCATAGCTGTCGTCGGCTCCGCCCGGGACGATCTTGCGGAGAAAGATGATGTCTCCCCCGCGTTTTTTGGCAGATATGCTGAAGTTTTTAATCCCGGGCGTCAAGCTTTCGAGCACGGTCAGCTCGTGATAATGCGTGGAAAAAAGCGTCTTGGCCCCGAGCCTGCGCTTGTCGGTGCAGAATTCAAGGATTGCCCGCGCGATGGCCATCCCGTCGTACGTCGACGTGCCGCGCCCGATCTCGTCGAGAATCAGAAGACTGCGGGGCGTGGCGGCCGAGAGGATCTCGGCGACCTCCGTCATCTCCACCATAAACGTGGATTTGCCCGCCGTCAGGTCGTCCGACGCGCCGATGCGCGTGAATACCCGGTCGACGATGCCGACGCGGGCCGAGCGCGCCGGCACGAACGAGCCCATTTGGGCCATGAGCACGATGAGGGCCGTCTGACGCATGTAGGTAGATTTGCCGGCCATGTTCGGGCCCGTTATAATGAGCGTCCGGGCGCTGTCTGTATCCATATACGTATCGTTGGGCACGAACAGCGCGTCCGTCTGCATGACCTCGACGACGGGATGCCGCCCGTCTCGGATGTCGATCACGCCGGAAACGTCGATCTCCGGCTTGCAATAGTTGTTTTTGACCGCCGTCTCGGCCAGTGAGCAAAGCGCGTCGAGCGCCGCCGCCGAGTGAGCCGAGGCCTGGATTCGCCCGACGTCCTTTGCGATGCGCCCGCGCAGCTCGGCAAACAGGCCGTATTCGAGCTCGCTTAAGCGGTCCTGCGCGTTTAAAAGCTTCGTCTCAAGCTCCTTGAGCTCCTGGGTGATAAACCGCTCGCAGTTCGACAGCGTCTGTTTGCGCATGTAGTCGGCCGGCACCGTATCCGACGCCGAGCGAGGGATCTCGATGTAGTAGCCGAAGACCTTGTTGTAGCCGACCTTCAGCTTCTTCCCCGTACGTTCCCGCTCCCTGGCCTCGATGGACGCCATCGCGCCGGTGCTGTCCTTCAGGAGCGACCGGAGCTCATCCACCTCCGCATTCACGCCCGCGCGGATAAACCCGCCTTCGCGGACCGAAAACGGCGGGTCGTCCTCGATTGTCAACCGGATGAGCTCTTCAATGTCCTCAAGGCCGTCGATCTCCCGGAGCTCCCGGATGAGGCTCGAGCTCATCGGCGCCAGAAGTCTCAGGATACCCGGCAGCTGCCGGATGGAGTACTCCAGCGCCTTGAGGTCGCGGCTGCCCGCCGTGCCGTAGACGATTTTTCCGATGAGCCGCTCGATATCCCCGACATCGCGCAACAGCAGCATCAGCTCCGAACGCGCCACCGTCTCGGTGGAAAGCTCTTCGACGGCGTCAAGCCGCCGTTTGATGAGAGCCGTGGAGACGAGCGGCCGCAGAACCCACGACCGCAGGAGCCTGCGGCCCATCGGCGTCTTCGTCCTGTCGATCACCCACAGCAGGCTGCCCTTTTTCTCGCCCGTCCGCTGCAGGGAGATGAGCTCCATGCTTTTTATCGTCTGTATGTCGAGCTCCATGTACCTGCCGTTTGAATTGATCCGCGGACGGCTCAAATGCGACAGGTCTGTTTTTTGCGTATCCCTCAGGTAGCCCAGAAGCGCACCGACGGCGCGCGCGGCGGCGGGACTCTCCTCCAAACCCAGCTCATCGGGACTTGCCACGCCGAACTGCGAACAGATGAGCGCCGCGGCGCGGATCGGGTCAAACCGCGCCTCATCCAATTGCAGCAGGCACTGCATCTTATCCGTCAAAAGGCGCGTAATGTCCGTATTCAGGTACGCGCCGTCGTTGACGACGGCCTCTGCGGGCGAGAACGTGCCGATGTCGCTCAGGAGATGACGAACGCCGCCCGCGAAAAACGAGACGCTGACCTCGCCGGTCGACAGATCGGCAAAACAGGCGGCGTTTTCCGTTTCGCCGACATACACTGCGCACAGGTAATTGGAAACGCCCTCGTCGAGCATGGACGTCTCCATGCGGGTCCCGGGCGTGATAACGCGCACGATATCCCGGTCGACGAGACCTTTGGCCGTCGCGGGGTCTTCCATCTGCTCGCAGATGGCGACCTTGTAGCCCTTTGCGATGAGCCTTCCGATATAGGCCTCGGCGCTGTGATACGGGACGCCGCACATCGGGATCCGCTCGTCGGGGGCCTCGCTGCGCCTGTCGCGGGACGTCAGGGTCAAATCGAGCTCCTTGGACGCCGTCAGGGCGTCCTCGCCGAACATCTCGTAGAAATCGCCGAGCCGGAAAAAGAGGATACAGTCGGTGTTTCGTTCCTTTATGTTAAAATACTGCCGCATCATGGGTGTCGTTTCGGGCATATTTTTGTCCTCCGTCCGGCCTTTTTGTTATATTTTAGTATAACATAAAGCCCGGCGCTCGTTCAAGGCCGTAAAAGGGACGCTTTTAATGGCTGCGTCTGCCTTGATCGCGTTTTAAATATAAATTATATTGAGAATCATGTCGATTTTTGATATAGTAAAAAGATATTAGTGATATTTCGAAGTTTTGGAGCAAATCAATGAAATTTGACAGCTGGATCATCAACGGATATGACCGGGCAGCTGCTGTGGAGCTGACCCGCAGCGGCATCAATCCGCTCGTTTCGGTGTTTCTTGCCTCCCGCGGGATGACGACCGTGCAGTCCGCCCGGGATTTCCTGTTCGACGATCTGAGCATCATCGGCGATCCCTATCTTTTGACGGGTATGGACGCCGCCGTCGGACGGATCCGCCGCGCCCTGGAAAACGGCGAAAAGATCGCCATCTACGGTGATTACGACGTGGACGGCATGACGGCCAGCTGCCTGCTGGCAAGCTTTTTCCGCTCAAAAAACGCGGATTTTGAAATATACATACCCGACCGCACGGACGAGGGATACGGCGTCAACGCTCCGGCGCTGGACGCGCTGTCCTCGCAGGGCGTCACCCTGATCATCACGGTCGACTGCGGTATCACGGCGATCGAAGAGGCCGCCTATGCCCGCGAGCTCGGGATCGACCTCATCGTCACCGATCACCATGAGTGCAAGGACACGCTGCCGGACGCGCTGGCCGTCATCAATCCCAAACGCCGGGATTCCTCTTATCCGAACCGGTCTCTCGCAGGCGTCGGCGTGGCCTTCAAGCTCGTGTGCGCGCTGGAAGACGGGGAAAATATCGAGCGTCTGCTCATGGATTACGGGGATTTCGTCGCCATCGGCACCATCGCGGACGTCATGCCCGTCACCGGCGAAAACCGTATTTTAATCCGGCGCGGACTTCACGCGCTCAACCGGAAAAGCCGTCCCGGCCTGCGGCATCTCATGTGTCACCTGGGTATCGAGCGCCGCAACATCAATACGGCGCTCATCGGCTTTGCGCTCACGCCGCGCCTCAACGCGGCCGGACGCATGGGCCGCACCTCCCTGACGGTCGACCTGCTTCTGACGGAAGACGACTGCGAGGCCGAGCAGCTGACGGCGGAACTGTGCCGGCTCAACGACGAGCGGCGCGAACTCGAGTCGGGCATTTACGAACAGGTCTACGGGTACCTTTCGAGCAAGCCCCCCAAAGGGCCGATCGTTTTGACCGGCCGCGGCTGGTTTCAGGGCGTGATGGGCATCGTCGCGGCCAAAACGGCCGAACAGTTTTTATTCCCGGCAATCATGATCACGATCGACGACGGCGGCGTCGGACGCGGCTCCTGCAGGAGCTTCGGGCGGTTCCCCATATACTCAGCGCTCGAGAAATGCAGCGATCTGCTTGACAATTTCGGCGGGCACGAGATGGCGGCCGGCCTCACCATCGCGGAAGAGAACGTCAACGAGTTCCGCCGCAGGATTTTCGAGTATTACCATGCGCTCATCAAAATCCCGCCCGTTCCTACGCTGAAGGTGGATTTTGAGGTCGCAAAGCCGGAGCTCCTGTCGCTTGAAAACGTCACCGCGCTCGAGCGGACGGAGCCGTTCGGGAACGGGCACCTGCCCCCGTTCGCCTGTTTCCTGGCGGTGGAGCTGCGCTCGATCATCCCCGTCGGGGGGGGAAAGCACACAAAATTGCGTATAATAAAGGATAAGAAAACCTTTGACTGTATCATGTTCAACAGACCGGCGGATGAGCTCGGCGTTTCGGAAAACATGCTCGTCGACCTGGCTTTCGAGCCGGCCGTCAACGAATATCGCGGGTGGCGGAGCGTCCAGCTGCACGTGATTGACATCCGCCCGCATTCGGGGTCCCTAAATGGAAGAGCTTGAGAGTAAATACCGCCATTTTGAAGCGGTCATCCAGGAAAACAACCCCGGCGCGGACTTGCCGCGCATACGGGCTGCTTTCGAGTTTGCCCAAAACGCCCATGTAAACCAGCGCCGCAAAGACGGCTCGCCATATGTGACGCATCCTCTGGCCTCCGCCGAGATCATCGCGGAAATGGGCCTGGACGAGGACGCCATCATGGCCGCCCTCCTGCACGACTGCATCGAGGACACAGGCGTCACGTACGAGGAGATTGCCAAACGCTTCGGCTCGGGCGTCGCCGACATCGTCGAGGGCGTCACGAAGCTCTCCCGGGTCCAGTACACCAGCAAGGAAGAAGAGCAGATGGAAAATCTGCGCAAGATGCTTCTGGCGATGGCAAAGGACATCCGGGTCATCATCATAAAAATGGCCGACCGGCTTCACAATATGCGTACGATGGAATACCAGTCCGCCATCAAGCAGTCCGAAAAAGCGCTTGAAACCATGGAGATCTATGCCCCCCTGGCGCATCGGCTCGGCATGCAGAAGATCAAGTGGGAGCTGGAGGACCGCTCCATATTCTATCTGGACCCGATCGGCTACGAGGAAATCCAGGACGGCCTGCGCAAGATCAGAAGCGCCAACGAAACGTTCATCGAGACCGTCCAGAACAGGATATCCGAGCGGCTGAAGGAAAACGGCATCGACTGCAACGTCTACGGCCGCATCAAGCACACATACAGTATCTACAGGAAGATGTACAGTCAGAACAAGACGCTCTCGGAGGTCCTGGACCTGTATGCCTTCCGTGTCATCGTAAACGACATCGGCGACTGCTATAACGTCCTCGGCTACATCCACGAGATGTTCCGGCCGATACCCGGCCATTTCAAGGACTATATCCGCACGCCCAAGCCGAACATGTACCAAAGCCTGCACACAACCGTGCTGGGCGGCGAGGGGATCCCCTTCGAGGTTCAGATCCGCACCTGGGAGATGCATCACACGGCTGAATACGGCATCGCAGCGCATTGGAAATACAAAGAGGGCAAGAGCGGGAAGCTTGCCGACGAGGAAAAATTCGCCTGGGTCCGTCGCCTGCTGGAGAACCAGCAGGACAGCGACGCGCAGGATTTCTTCCAGGACCTAAAAATCGACATGTTCTCCGACGAGGTCTTCGTCTTCACGCCGCGCGGCGACGTCATCAACCTGCCGGCCGGCGCCACGCCGATAGACTTCGCGTACAACATCCACTCGGCGATCGGCAACCGGATGACCGGCGCGATCGTCAACGGGCGCATTGTCCCGTTCAGCCACGTTTTGTCCAACGGCGACATCGTCGAGGTTCTCACGTCCAACGCCTCGAAGGGTCCGAGCCGCGACTGGATGAACATCGTCAAAAGCCCCGAGGCACGCAATAAAATCCGCCAATGGTTCAAAAAGGAAAAGCGCGAGGAGAACATCCTGCACGGCAAGCAGTCCTTCGAGTCGGAGCTGCGGCGCGTCAATCTCCAGATGTCGGACATCACGCGCGAGGATGTCCTGCCGAGGGTGCTCAAAAAGATCTCCTTCGACTCCTTCGAGGAGCTTTTCGCCGCAATCGGCTACGGGGGGATGTCGGCCCAGAAAGCGGTCAACCGCATACGTGACGAGCTCCGCTCGATCGAGCGCTCCAAGCGGAAGGACGACTCGGAACCGATGTCCTATGAGATCCGCCCGGACAAACGCACGCGGCCAATCCACGGGATCATGGTCGAGGGCCTTGACAATTGCCTGGTCAAGTTTGCCCGATGCTGCACGCCTGTGCCGGGCGACGACGCCATCGGCTTTATCACGCGCGGCTTCGGCGTTTCCGTCCACCGCAAGGACTGCAAAAACTACCTCAAATCGGTCGAAAGCCCGGAGGAAGCCGGCCGCTGGGTGCGCGTCACATGGGCCAATTCCGCGGAGGACGTCTATTCGACGGCTATTTTGATCACGGCCAGGGAGCGCAGCGGCATCGTCATGGATATCGCCACGATCCTCAATGCCCTGAAGATCCGAATGACGTCCCTGACGGCCAAGGATGTCGCCGGCGGCATCACCACCGTTGCCGTCGTCATCGAGGTCAAAAACCGCGACGAACTGACCGGCGCCATCAACCGCCTGTCCTCCTTGCCGGGCCTGCTTGAGATCAACAGAGCCAGCGGATGAAAGCTGTCGAAAAAGCCGCGGTTTTTTCGACAAGAGGCTGCAGGACGGCTGCTCATGCCGCATCCGTCCTGACAAGTGTCATTTTCGATGCGCATGCCCCCGAAAATGACGGATTTTTCTTTATTTCCGCCGTACGCATGCCGATAATAATCTCCTTTGGCGGATACTCTGCGAGGTCTCTAAAGTGAATTCCCGAATGACGATACAAATGTAGAGGAATGATACCATGCGCGCGGTTGTGACACGCGTATCCTCGGCTTGCGTAACGGTCGGCGGGCAGGAAACCGGCCGGATCGGCCGCGGTCTTCTGGTCCTCATAGGCATTGCGCCGTCCGACACGCCCCAGACTGCCGTGAGGCTCGCCGACAGGATTACGGGGCTTCGCATCTTTGAGGACGAAAACGGAAAAATGAACCTGAATCTCGCCGCTGTCGGCGGGAGCCTTCTCGTTGTCTCGCAGTTCACGCTGTACGCCGACCTGAAAAGCCGCCGTCCCGGATTTACGGGCGCGGCGGGGCCCGAGGCGGCCATTCCGCTTTACGAGCTGTTCGTCGATTCGTGCGCCGACGCGGGATTTCATACGGAAACGGGTATTTTCGGGGCTCATATGGAGGTCGCTTCCGTCAACGACGGGCCTGTGACGCTCTATCTGGAGCTTTAGATTAAAAGTCTGCGAAGGAGAAACACAATGCTGATCAAGACACTGGTCGTGGGTCAAATCGAAACGAACTGCTATATCGTCACGGACGAGAAAACGCTCAAATGCGCCGTCATCGATCCCGGCGACGAGTCGGGTACGATACTCGGCTATATCGAGTCAAACAAGCTGACCGTCGAGGCCATCTTTCTGACCCACGGCCACTTCGACCACACCCTGGCCGTCTACGCCGTCCGCGAAGAGACCGGCGCGCCCGTCTATATCCATACGGCGGACGCCGTATCGGAAAATGCGCGAAACCAGTTCAAGCTGACGGCCGACAAAGCCGTGCGTTATTATAAGGAAGGCGACGAGCTGCGCGTCGGTGGGCTTGTCTTTACGGTCCTCGAAACGCCGGGACATTCGCCGGGCTCCGTCACGCTTCGCTGCCAAAACGCGCTTTTTTCCGGAGACACGCTCTTCCGGGGCAGCGCCGGACGCACCGATCTCGGCGAGGGCGACATGAGGCGGCTTCTTCGTTCGTTGTACCGCCTGTATCGTCTGGACGGCGACTTTGAGGTCTATCCCGGCCACATGGACGCCACGACGCTCGACCGGGAACGCCGCTTCAACGAGTTCATGTGTTACGCTGCCGAGGAAAACGGCGCTGCCGAATCCGGCGGCCAATGAAGCTGTCGTTTTCTGGGCACGACTATAAATATGCCGTCGAGCAGATACTTCTGATGATGTATCCATGCGAGCTGCCCGACTATACGCAGGGAGAACGCGCCGGCCTGTCGGCGGAGGTGCGGTTGTCCTTCGGCAGAGATTATGCCACGGCGTCCACCCGGATCAGCTCGGGGGACGGCGTGTACGCGGGACTGTCCCGCGTCCGGCGCTCGGAGCTGACAGACACTCTCACAACAGACCGGCTGCTGCAGAAAATCATCAAACGCTCCTTTTTTAAGGCGGCCGTGGCGCACACTGGAAAAAAGCCTGTCTGGGGTTCTTTGACCGGCATCCGCCCCGGCAAGCTCGTCACAGGCCTCCTCGAACGCGGCGCCACGGATCAGGCCGCTTTGAAAATGCTGGAAAACGAATACGACGTCTCGCCCGAGCGCGGCGCGCTGTGCCTGGATACGGCAAGGACGGCCTTAGCTGTGAAAAAAGCGCTCGGAGAGCGTGACATCGCGCTGTATGTCGGCATCCCGTTTTGCCCGACGCGCTGCCATTACTGCAGTTTCGTCAGCCACAGCGTCGAAAAATCGATGAAGCTGGTCTCCCCTTTCCTTGACATTCTTTCGCAGGAAATCGCAACCCTTTCAAAAACAGTCAAGTCTCTCGGCTTAAATATCGTATCTGTTTATGTCGGCGGAGGGACGCCGACAACGCTCGACGCCGATGGGCTCCAACGTCTCATGCGCGCGCTTGAGTGCTCCTTTGACCTTTGTAAAACGAAGGAATATACGGTAGAGGCCGGGCGGCCCGATACGGTCACGCCGGAGAAGCTCTCGGTCCTGCGTCAAAACGGGGCAACGCGCGTAAGCGTCAATCCCCAGTCGATGTCCGACGACGTGCTGAAAGCCATCGGACGGCATCATACGGCGCAGGATGTGGCCGCGGCGTTTGAGGCGGCGCGCCGCGCCGGCTTCGACATCATTAACATGGACCTCATCGCCGGCCTGCCCGGCGATACACCGGCGGGATTCCGGCAGACGCTTGACGAAGTACTGTCGATGCGGCCCGAAAACATCACGGTTCACACGCTTGCGCTCAAAAAGGGCACGAAGGTCACGCTGGACCGCCCGCTTTTGCCCGGCTCGGCCGACGTTTCCGTTATGCTCGATACGGCCGGAAAATTACTGCGGGAAAATGGGTACGTCCCCTATTACCTGTACCGGCAGAAGTTCATGTCTGGCGGCTTTGAGAATGTCGGCTGGTGCCGGCCCGGTACTGAAAACCTGTATAATGTATTGATCATGGAGGAACTGACGACGATCCTCGCGCTCGGCGGCGGCGGCGTCACGAAGCTGGTCGCGCAGAACGGCGGCAGGATCGAGCGTATTTTCAACCTCAAATATCCCTATGAATATATAAAGGATACGGAGAGATTCACAAATAAGTCCGAACGTATAACGCGCTTTTATTCGGATAAGGGTAATTTTTCCTGACCCAAAAAACGCAGTATGCACGCCGCGTGCGCAGGCGGCTATGGACGGCGCAGATCAGCCATCAATATTGGAGATTTTTATGACCTACGAACTGTACGTTATTAATAACCGTATACGAAATACGCCCCAGGCTTATGTCAACGAGTGCGAAACGTACTTCAATTCAAGAGTCCGGAAGGCAGCGGGCGAAATCGTTTACAATATCGACCGCAGCCCCATCGTGCTTTTATCGGGTCCTTCGGGCTCCGGAAAAACGACGACATCGAAGAAGCTCTCCGGCCAGCTGCGGCGCCTGGGCCTGGGCGCATATAACATTTCGCTCGACAATTACTTTAAAACGGTCGATCCTCTGACGGCGCCGCGGACGCCCGCCGGCGAGATTGATTACGAATCACCGCTCGGCCTCGACATGGATCTCTTGAATGCGCACTTCAACGACCTGGCCGCCGGCAAGGCGATCCGAGTGCCGTATTTCAGCTTTACGCAGCAGGCGCGGGTCGAGGGGAAATACACGGAAATACAGCTCGGAAAAAACGAGATCGCCGTTTTTGAGGGCATCCACGCCCTCAACGAGTGCATCACGCATGACAATCCCGGCGCATACAAGCTGTATATCAGCACATTGACCGATATCATCGACAACGGGAAGGACCTGATCGACGGCGCCGGCCTGCGACTTTTGCGCCGCATCGTCCGTGACGATTTTTTCCGGGGGGCCGACCCGCAATTTACGCTGAAAATGTGGAGTAACGTGCGCCGCGGCGAGATTCTCAACATCCTCCCGTATAAGGATCAGGCGGATATGACGATCGACTCTGTTCTGCCGTACGAAGTGTCGGTTATGAAGCAGTTTACGGGAGGCGTCTTCGAAAAAGTCCCCCCGCATGTGGAAAACTTTGACGATCTGGAGCATATCATGAATGCCTTCCACCGCTTTTTAGATGTCGATCCCGCTTTTGTGCCGCCGGACTCCATTTTGCGGGAATTTATCGGCGGAAGTTCATTCGAATACTGACGGATATGTTAAATATATGTAACGATTGCGCTTTTTTCGTTGTTTGGGTGCTATAATCAGACTATATATAATCCCGGGAGGAATCCATCAGTTCATGAACTTTCTGCGAAATTTCATGGCCGGAAGATACGGACCTGATCATTTAAATACAGCGCTGCTCATACTGGCGATTGTCATCAGTCTCATTGCCCGGCTCGTCCATTTTACCGTGCTGGTCTATTTGTCCTATCTCATTTTGCTGCTCATCTTTTTCAGGATGCTCTCACGCAACATCCCGCGCCGCCGTGCCGAGAACGACCGGTTCCTGCGTTACTGGTGGCCTGTCAAGCAAAAAACCAAGCGTTTATTCGGCAGGATTAAAACCAGCAGGACCCATAAATTTTTCAAATGTCCCAGTTGCAAAAACACCCTGCGCGTTCCGCGCGGGAAGGGCAAGCTGCAGATCACCTGTCCGAAGTGCGGCGAGCGGTTTATTAAGAAAACATAGCCTGGAACGCCGCGCATGAAGTTGAAGTCTGCCTCAGAAGGACAGACTTCTTTTTTAGGCAGGTCTGAACAGCAAACATGCCGCAGGCATCCCCCGAATAATAAATAAAAAACAATAAAGTCCCATGCCGCGCTGCGCCGTCAAACGTCTTCATGCGATTTGCCGGGAAGAAGGGGTTTGTTCGGCATCTGCATACAGCTCATACAGCCGTTTGAAATCTGGCCTTCCCGCCTTTGGCACCAGATAGGCTTCCCGGGTCGCGCCGCTTTTACGGTTACGGTTGAGCTCGCGGATGAACGTTTCGGCTTTATGCGTCCCTATCCCATGGCCGTAATACAGGCCGCTGTCCAGGTCGATCACGTTTTCCCCCTGCCATTCGGGCGTTTCCGGATCGACGTCCGGATTGGCGAAGTAGCGTCTGTCGCCGGGCAGGTAGTCCGCCTGAGCGCTCATAGCGCCCGTCTGGCGTAAATACCGGTTGATGCTGTGCCAATTCATCAGGTAAATATTCTTAAACATCCGGTTGAACGCAGCTTCGGGAAAGACGTCGAGCAAGGCTTTGAGATAAACGATCTGCATCGCGGTCGCGCATTCCGTCCCGTACATGGAACCGTTTTCAAAGATGTCGGCAACAGCCTCAGAGGCTTTTGCCCCGGCCTTGAGTAAAAACCCCCCCTCATCCCGGCGTATCCAGTATGCAGGATTGGCTCTGGATTCGCGAAAAACCTCGAAAGCCATATTGCTTTTTTGGAGTTGCTTCGCGGCGCCGACGATCGCCTCTCGGAGCCTTATTTCAAACTTCAGCTCGTCAAGCGACCTGTAAGCGTATTTTTTTTCACTGGCTGAAAGGATGTCGACGATTGTTCGCCCGATACTTCCCTCCGCGTAGATGCCGGCCAGGTCGGATAACCGGGCCGGTTTGTTGTCAATAATAATCATCCGATGCGGCCTGATCCTTTCTCGCGGCAATCACCTGTTCGGCGACCTGGCTGTGCATCCATTCATCCCAGGACCGTTTATCCCGCTCCCGCAGCTTTTGAGAAAACGACGCCAGGATATCCCGCTCGGTTTCCGGCGTCTGTCTGAATCGATTCAGGCAGTCCATCTCGTCCTCAGTCAGGGGAATAGCCGGTGTCTGGTCGCGCGGCGAGATTGCCTTCTGCAGATATTTGGCTTCCCGATCAACGTCCAGGTGGTGCGGCTGGCTGGTCATTTGGAAATGCTCGCCGGTCAGATACAGGTACTGCCGGTTTTCTTCGAGCCAGCGTAAATACCGCTCGTATAGAATTGCCAGCCTCCTTCTGTCTAACGTCGAGGGCAGCTCGAGCCCCAGCAGCCTTCCGGCCAACTCGACATCCCTCGGGTCGGATGATTTTAAGCGGCTTGCCACCAGGACCAGCGCGTCCGGGTCCGGCGCCTGAAAGAAGCTCCAGACCAGGTCATGTATATAATAACCTTTCCGGTTGCGCCTGAAGATAAGCTCGGCAATGTGCGGCAGGGCCTCCTTATCGTCAAACGTGCCGGTCAGCAGCGCCGATGCGTAATCCATGACCGCATCGTACGCATCGTGCTCATGGGAGGGGCCATCCCAGTACTTCCCCGTCGCGAGCATCCAGCGAAGCGTCGTGAGGACCGCATCGGCATCCAGGAGATCCGTCGGTATGTAGAACCGTCTTGCCGGTTTTGATTTAAGCGCGCAAACCTGTATCGCCGCCAGGTTCCTCGGGCTGAGCTCCGGATACAGCCCGAGCTCTTCGATATCTTCGCGCAAAATAAACAAAACGGGAAAACTAAGCGCGTCTGCGTTGACAAGGCGCAGCGCCTCCCGCGCGTCCTTCCGCGCCGCGGACGCAAAAAACCATCTTAAACGCTTGGCACCGCTGCCGTGCCATACCCGGTCCAGCCGGCTCAAACGGAAATCATTCATGCTCGTCGTGACCTCTCAGGCGGCTCATAAATAAAAAGCCGGTATCAACATATAATATCGCAGGCGACTTGTTTTGTTTCCAGTCGGTGAGACGGCCCATAAAGTAAGCGGCCGTCCGGACAAGATATGCTCCGCGGCACAGGCCTAATTTTCAGCTGGAGTAAGCTCGTGACCGCGTCTTGTATTTTGCCATCCTAAACTTGAAAGGCTGCATGTGCCGGGCAATAACACTTGCAAAGCACGAAGTTTGAATCCAGTTGCTTGTTTTACTTGACTTTAACGTCAAGTTGTGCTATTATATGTTTCACGTCAAGAATATGAATAGCGCGGAGTGGAGCAGTCCGGTAGCTCGTCGGGCTCATAACCCGAAGGTCGTAGGTTCAAATCCTGCCTCCGCAACCAACAAAAGCCCTGATTCGTATCGAATCAGGGCTTTTTTATTACTTTTTAAGGTATAATCGCAAATATTAAAAATGCTATTTCCCACTGTTTTCCCACCAAAGCCCGAAAAACACCTTTTAAGGGCAAAAACAAACGAATGCAACGATGGATGACTCCATTGTTGCATACCATTATTATCTATACAAATATTCCGAAAAATGTGGCGAATATTGTCATAAAGTGTTATATTAGTTTCAAATATATACGGGAGTTGAGTAATATGTTCCGATTTCCTGAATTATTGATATCTGAGAGTGAAAACTATATTACTTTACCTGCTCTAAAAAGCTTTGCCGCCCGCCGAAAGGAAGACGATTTAAAAACGACCACAGATAGAGCCACACTAATCAGTGAAATTGAGAACTATGCGAACCAAGCCGATGAGCCTCTCGAAGAAGTACTTAACTGGTTCGATTCAGTATTAAGGGAAGATAGTAAAGAATTGCATATACTGAAGTTGGACTTAAATCCAGAGGCTATCGCACACCTTAAAGATCCAACTTTTCTTAATGCCGCATTCAGCCCTAGGCTGAGCGAATATCCGCATATATGTAGAAATATATATGACGAAAATATCAAAATTGTGAAATACCACACAACAAGTTATGAATATGTGTATACAATATTCCTATATATGTGTAAAATGGTCGATTTATCAGATAAATTAACGATAACATCTGTAATTTATCCAATTTGTCTAGATTTGTATGTCGATCAGGGTATTATCGTTACAAGGGGTAAATCAAAAGCTAATATGTTTAAGCATGTTCCTGGTGAATTCCACCCCGAAAACCTAAAGACAACCAATGTTGAGAAGGAGATGAAGGAAGCATCAAGATTCATTACCGACCTTATCGGCATATCGCCGTGTGTCAATCGTGATGCTTTAAATTTCTTTCGTGGCAAATTATACTCTCTTCTCGACGGTTTCACTCAAACGCCGCCCGAAATTCAAGCATTGATGCAAGAAAAGGAAAACCTTATCAAAGATATGTCCCGACGTGTTGCCTATGAAATATGCAATGTTACAACAAATTACTTCGATGATATTGAATCAGATGTGAGAAATATGGTTGAAAAATATTTCTCTATAACCTATCCTGATGACGTGATATTTACGAGAGACAGAGATGCTTATCCGCTAAAAATAGCGGCGACAGATGAAGAAGATTCAAAAGTAGAACAAACTGCTGCATTTGAAACACCCCTTCAATCTAAAGCGGTATTTTTCGACAATAAAAAGATGATGCAAAAGAGTAAACTATGTGATGGCGTTTGGTTCAAGTATCGACGCCTTAATCCTAAATATTTTGGGAAAGACTTTAATGTCAAAATACAGGTGAAAGCCTTCACTGCAATTTTAAAGTTTACAGAGTACACTGCTGAGGAGGATTTACTTCATGTATTATTCTCGTTTATCAGGGCTGATTGATGAATTTGGTCAGCAGAAAATTGAGAGATCGGAAGAGCGTCGTGTAGGGAAAGAGTGT
>CAYMLM010000004.1:0-491 GCA_964391385.1 uncultured Papillibacter sp. | reverse complement strand
GACTGGAGTTCAGACGTGTGCTCTTCCGATCTCCAGACTGGGATCTTGGATTTGTCGTTTGGAATAAGATGCCCTAATTGCAACATGCTAATTAAAAAAGTTAAAAACATCGAAGATATCCCTGAAGCCCGGATATCCTGTTACTCTTGTGAAGAAGATGTCGAAATATCCTTAGAGAATGTCGAGGCTATATTCTCGATAATTAAAACGCCGGATTTTAATCCTGGGCAGCAGGAAAACCCAGCCGGTCCTGTTGCCCAAGAAGACAGCATAATAAGTATTATCCAGGCTGGTGGTATAAATAATTTCGTCTTCTGCCCGACTGAAGATGATTACAAACGGTTAATAGACAAATGCAAAGGAGTGAACGCAGCAAATGGTACAACAAAATCGATTGGTGATACTCTTGAAAACTTAATGACTGACATATTAAGTCTCTGCCGATTGCTTAATTTTGCAAGCATAAAAACTACCACCAACCAGTTTGCTAG
>CAYMLM010000003.1:21564-29076 GCA_964391385.1 uncultured Papillibacter sp. | reverse complement strand
CGCCGGACTGCGCCTGGGCCGTCCCCTTGGACGTAAGCAGCGCGTTCAGCTCCGCCGTCGGCGGGACATACGTCTTTTCAAGCCGCTCGATCTCCCGGTCGACGGCTTTGTATTTCTCAAGGACCCGCTGATACTGCTCGTCGGAGACGAGCCCGATGCGCCGCCCGTGATGCGAAAGCCGGATGTCGGCGTTGTCCTGGCGGTGGTACAGACGGTACTCCGAGCGGGACGTCATCATGCGGTACGGCTCGTCCGTGCCCTTCGTGACAAGGTCGTCGATGAGCGCCCCGATGTATCCCTCGTCGCGCCCGATGACGAGCGGCGGCTCGCCCTTCAGCTTCAGCGCGGCGTTGACGCCGGCGACAAAGCCCTGCACGGCGGCCTCCTCGTAGCCCGACGAACCGTTGAACTGGCCCGCTCCGTAAAGTCCCCTGAGCTTTTTCGCCTCGAGCGTCGGCAGCAGCTCCGTCGGGTCGACGCAGTCGTACTCAATGGCGTACGCGCAGCGCATCATCTCCGCGTGCTCGAGTCCGGGGATCGTGCGCAGCATCCGGAGCTGGACCTCCTCCGGCAGCGACGAGGAAAAGCCCTGAACATAGAGCTCGTCCGTCCCGAGCCCCATCGGCTCGACGAACAGCTGATGCCGCCTTTTGTCGGGGAACGTCACGATCTTGCCCTCGATGGACGGGCAGTAGCGCGGGCCGACGCCCTCGATCACGCCGGAGAAGAGCGGGCTGCGGTCGAGGTTTGCGCGTATGATCTCGTGCGTTTTTTCGTTCGTGTACGTCAGATAGCACACCGCCCGGTTGACGGGCGGCTCCGCCGTCCCGAACGAGAAGGGGAGGGGATCGTCGTCGCCGGGCTGGAGCTCCATCCTGGAGAAATCGACGCCCCTCGTGCTGATCCGCGGCGGCGTGCCCGTTTTGAACCGGCGCATCTCGAGGCCGAGCGCCTTGAGCTGACCGCCGAGCTGCGTGGCCGCGTGCGTCCCATCCGGGCCGCTGTCGCGCACGACCTCGCCGACGATCGTCCGCCCGGACAGGTACGTTCCCGTGCAGACGATGACGGCCCGCGCGCCGTAACGCGCGCCCGTCTCCGTCAGGACGGACTCGACCGCGCCGTCCGTTACGCCGATCTCGACGATCTCCGCCTGCTTCAGGCTTAAATTCTCCTGCCGCTCGAGCGTGCGCTTCATGAGCTCCTGATACGCGCGCCGGTCGGCCTGCGCGCGCAGCGAGTGGACGGCCGGCCCCTTGCCGCGGTTGAGCATCCTGTACTGGATGCACGTCAGATCCGCCGCCCTGGCCATCTCGCCGCCCAGTGCGTCGAGCTCGCGCACGAGATGACCCTTGCCGGTGCCGCCGATGGCGGGGTTGCACGGCATGTTGCCGACCGAGTCGAGGTTGATCGCGAAGCAGACGGTTTTCATCCCGAGGCGCGCGGCGGCCAGCGCGGCTTCGATCCCCGCGTGGCCCGCGCCGACGACGGCGATATCGAATTGTCCGGCGTCAAACGACATATCCGCAGCCCTCCGATTTAAAGTGTCCGGTTTATCGCCCGGCATAACAGGCATAAATTCACAATTGAATAGTCATTCAATTGTCGAAAAACATTGATAACAGTGGAAATTATTCTTTTTTTGTCAGCATACTGAAATGCGGTGTTGAATAATGGTTCAAAATATATCCATGCCGTTATAACGCCGTTCAGTTTCCCGGCATGGATATTCCGCGCTCGCTCCAGGTGCAAATTACCGGGAAATAATTTTAAGCGATATGCGCCATAATTGCAAGTATAACGCCAAAAAGCGGGACAAATTCAGATATACCAACAGTTGACAACGATATCAGATCGGTTATAATTAATAAATACGGTGAATCAAGCGGCGAATGTGGCTATAATGCCGATTTTCGGGCTATTTGGAGGAAATATGCTTTCAAACACGGAAAAATCAATGGACAAAATCGTTGCGCTCTGCAAGGGGCGCGGCTTCATTTATGCCGGCAGCGAGATCTACGGGGGGCTGGCCAACACGTGGGACTACGGGCCGCTGGGCGTGGAGCTGAAAAACAACGTCAAGCGCGCCTGGTGGAAGAAGTTCGTGCAGGAGAGCCCGCACAACGTGGGGCTCGACTCGGCGATCCTCATGAATCCGCAGGTCTGGGCGGCCTCCGGCCACGTGGCGACCTTCAACGACCCGCTCGTCGACTGCAGGAGCTGCAAGATGCGCCATCGGGCGGACAAGCTCGTCGAGGAGTGGCACGCCGGGAACAATGTCAAAGACGTCGTCGTCGAAGCGATGACGAACGACGAGCTCATCGCCTATATCCGGGAGAAGAACATCCCGTGCCCCGGCTGCGGCAAGTCGGACTTCACGGACATCCGCAAATTCAATCTCATGTTCAAGACGTTCCAGGGCGTGACGGAGGATACCGCCGCCCAGCTCTACCTGCGCCCGGAGACGGCGCAGGGCATCTTCGTCAACTTTAAAAACATCCAGCGCACGACGCGCCGGAAGGTCCCGTTCGGCGTTTGCCAGATCGGCAAATCGTTCCGCAACGAGATCACGCCCGGCAACTTCACCTTCCGCACCCGGGAATTCGAGCAGATGGAGCTGGAATTCTTCTGTAAGCCGGGAACCGACCTCGAGTGGTTCGACTACTGGCGTTCCTACTGCCGCGACTGGCTTCTGGGCCTCGGCATGCGCGGGGAGAACCTGCGCCTGCGGGACCACGAGAAGGAGGAGCTCTCGCATTACTCCAACGCCACGACCGACTTCGAGTACCTGTTCCCGTTCGGCTGGGGCGAGCTGTGGGGTGTCGCGGACCGGACGGATTTCGACCTGAAGGCTCACCAGACGACATCCGGCGAATCGATGGAGTATTTTGATCAGGAGACGGGCGAGAAGTATATCCCCTACGTCATCGAGCCGTCGCTCGGGGCGGACCGCGTCCTGCTCGCTTTTCTGCTGGACGCGTACGACGAGGAGGTCGTCGACGCGGAGAAAAACGACACGCGCGTCGTTTTGCATCTGCACCCGGCGCTCGCGCCGTACAAGTGCGCCGTCCTGCCGCTGTCGAAAAAGCTCTCCGAACCGGCCGGGGAGATTTACCGCCGCCTGCAGAAGCCCTTTTCGGCCGACTTCGACGACACGGGCTCCATCGGCAAGCGGTACCGCCGCCAGGACGAGATCGGCACGCCCTTCTGCGTGACGTACGACTTCCAGTCGGAGGAGGACGGCTGCGTCACCGTGCGCGACCGCGACACCATGATACAGGAGCGCGTTAAGATCGACAACCTCGTGTATTACCTAGCAGAGAAGGTAGCTTATTGACACAACCACAAACGCTGAAACAGCAGCGCCGGTTCGCCGGTCTCGCGAGAAACCGCGCCCTGACGATCGCGGGCCTGGCGCTGCTCGGCATCGGCATCGGCCTCATCTCCATGATGCTTGGCGCCTCCTATTTCGGCATGCCGATGTTTTACGCCTATTTCACAAACCCCATGCTCGTGCTGTTAAACCTGCTGCCGCCGCTCCTGCTCCTTTACCTGGCCTGGTTTGTCGGCGGCCGGGCGTGGCTGGCGTTTTTCCTCGCGTCGTTTGTCGTGCTGGCGCTCAGCGTGATCGACTTCTTCAAGATCCAGGTCCGAAGCGAGCCGCTCGTCATCACGGATTTCGGGCTGACCGAGGAAGTGGGCAACGTGGCGGCCGGCTACGAGATGCTCGTCAACTGGAAGGTCTACATAGCCGCGGCGTATCTCGCCGGCGGGACGGCCCTGTCGGCGGTCCTGCTGCGCTTCAAACCGCCTCGCAGGACGCGCCTTGTCGGCGCGGCGGCGGCGGTGCTTCTGTCGGCCGTGTCGTACCTGACGCTGTATTCCAGCGAAAAGCTCTACCGGAAGACGGAGGCCGACTACGCGATCAACGTCTGGTCGAACACCGAGAAGTCCATCGCCAAAGGCTTTACATACCCCTTCATCTACAACTTCCAGGATTTTGCCTCAAAGCCGCCGAAGGGCTACAAGCCGGAGGAGGCGGCCGCGCTGCTGGACGGGTATGCCGGCGAGGACATCCCCGACGATAAAAAGGTCAGCATCGTGAGCGTCATGCTCGAGTCCTACGCGGACCTGTCGGCGCTCGGCGTCCTGGATTTCAGGGAGGACGTCTACGGACCGCTGCACGCGCTCCAGGCGGAGTCCGTCCACGGCTCGCTCGTGGTCAACACCTTCGCGGGCGGCACAATCAACAGCGAGCGCTCGTACCTCACGGGCTATACGCACCTGGGAGACTGCCAGATGCCGACAAACTCCTACGTCTGGTATTTAAAGCAGCAGGGGTACGTCACTCAGGGCTGCCACACCGGCTACGAATGGTATTACGACCGGGACAGGATCAACGCAAATCTCGGCTTCGACACCTACTGCTTCCTTGAGGACTTCGAAACGGAAGACCGCACGGACGAATTTTTCTTCTCGAAGGTCTGGGAGATGTTCGACAAGCGCGACAAATCCGCGCCGTACTTCGGCTACAGCCTGTCGTTCCAGAACCACGGCCCGTACGACTCGGAAACGACGTGCGCAACGCCGTATATCGAACAGGGAAGCCTCTCGGACGGCGCCTACTGCATCCTCAACAACTATCTGAGCGGCATTGCCGACACAACCGAACGCCTGTCGGATTTTATCGGCTCTTTCCGGGAGCTGGACGAGCCGGTCGTCGTCGTCCTGTTCGGCGACCATATGCCCTGGATGGGAAATTCCTACGTTGTCTATAATGAGCTCGGGGTCAACATCGACCTGTCCACGGAAGAGGGCTTCTACAATTTCTACTCAACGCCGTACCTCATCTGGGCCAACGACGCGGCAAAGGAGGTTTTGGGGAACGATTTCACGGGGGACGGCGGGGACTTCTCGCCCTGCTTCCTCATGAACAAGGTCTTCGACCTGTGCGCCTGGCCGGGCAACGCCTTCATGAAGGCCTCGAACGCGCTGCGCGAAACGGTCGGCATCGTGAGCGGCAACGGCTATTACATGGAAAACGGCGTCCTGACGGCGGAGCTGTCCGCCGGGGCGGCGGACGTCTATAGAAATTACCGATTCATCGAATACTATTACCAGCATAATTTTTCATATTGAGGTGTGAGCATGGAACATCAGAAAACCGCACGTGAACTGCGCGTGATCGCCGAGGCCATCCGTCTCGTCACGCTTCAGGAACTGGAGGGCTTCGGGTCCGGGCACATCGGCGGGGCGATGTCCATCGTCGAGACGCTGGCTGTCTTATACGGCAGCGAGCTGCGCTGTGATCCGCAGAATCCCGAGTGGGAGGGAAGAGACCGGCTCGTCCTGTCGAAGGGCCACGCCGGGCCGGCGCTTTACGCGGTGCTTTCGCTCCGGGGCTTCTTCCCCAGGGAGATGCTCTCGGAGCTCAATCAGGGCGGCGGGCGCCTGCCCAGCCACTGCGACCGGAACAAGACGCCGGGCGTCGACATGACGACGGGCTCCCTGGGACAGGGGATTTCGGCGGCGATCGGTGTCGCGCTCGGATGCCGCATGAACAAGTCGGACAGCCTGACGTATCTGATCCTCGGCGACGGGGAGTGCAACGAGGGACAGATCTGGGAGGGCGCGCTGTTCGCGGGCTTTCACCGGCTCGACAACCTCATCGCCTTTGTCGATGTCAACAAGCAGCAGCTCGACGGCTTTACGAAGGACATCCTCGACATGGGCGACATCGGCAAGAAATTCAAGGCCTTCGGCTGGAACGTGCAGTATGTGAACGGGCACGACATCGAGGCGCTCCTGCGCGCCGTCCGGGCCGCCAGGGCCAACGTCGGCAGCCCGTCCGTCATCATCCTCGACACGGTCAAGGGCTACGGCACGTTTGCGGCGGGGCAGCCGGGCAACCATCACATGAGCTTCAGCAAGGAGCAGATCGAGGAGGCCATCCGGGCCGCTGCCGAGCGGCTGGAGGAGGCCAGGGCCGCCGCGGGGAATACGGAGGAGATCCGCGCGGCTGACGGTCAGCCGGAACAGGCCGACGAAACGGTACAGGTTGACGCCGAAAAGGAGGAGGAGCAGCATGTTTAACGTCAGCACCAAACTTGAAAAAAGCAAGACGCTCATGCGCGACGCCTACTGCGAGGCGCTCATGGCGCTCGCGGAGGAAAACGAGGACATCGTCGCGCTCGACGCCGACCTCGTCAGCTCCTCCGGCATGAAGCCGTTTTTTGAAAAGTACCCCAACCGGGCCATCAACGTCGGCGTGGCGGAGGCCAACATGATCGGCATCGCGGCCGGACTGTCCCTTGTCGGGAAGATCCCGTTCGCGCACAGCTTCGGCACGTTTGCCACGCGCAAGACGTGCGACCAGACGATGATCTCGGCCGCCTACGCCAAATTAAACGTCAAGATACTCGGCTCCGACCCCGGCGTCACCGCGGCGTACAACGGCGGCACGCACATGCCGTTCGAGGACATCGGCGTCTTCCGCTCAATCCCGGAGATCACGATCTTCGACCTGGGCGACCCCGTGATGGTCGCGGACATCGTCCGGCAGATCGCCGGCATCTACGGCGTGCATTATATCCGCATGCCGCGCAAGAACGTCACGGCCGTCTACGTGGAGGGCTCCTCGTTTGAGATCGGCAAGGGCAACCTGCTGCGCGAGGGCAAGGACTTGACGATCATCGCCAGCGGCATCATGGTGGCCGAGGCGCTCAAGGCCGCCGAGCGGCTCAAGGATTACCGCATCTACGCGCGCGTCGTGGACATGTTCACGATCAAGCCGATCGATACGGAGCTCGTCGACAAGTGCGCCCGCGAAACAAAGGCGCTCGTGACGGCGGAAAACCACAACATCTACGGCGGACTCGGCTCGGCTGTAGCCGAGGCCGCGGCCAAAACGACGCCCGTGCCCATCGAGATGGTGGGCGTTGCCGACCGGTTCGGCCAGGTCGGCACGGAGGACTATCTGAAGAAGGAATACGGCCTCACCGCCGACGCGATCGTCGAGGCGGCCAAACGCGCCGTCTCCCGCAAAAAGCGCGGCCTGTTCAACTTCTGACAAAACGACAGACATAACTCGGGCGAACACAGTTCGCCCCTACGTATGGCAATGCAGCCGCGCCGTAGGGGCGATCTGTGATCGCCCGGTTAGCATTAAATGTAAACCCATGTATTGATTGTAGGGCCCGATGCCCCCATCGGGCCGTAATTATGCAACAGGTGACAACGGCCCGATGTGGGCATCGGGCCCTACGTTTATAACATATTATGTATTAAACAATTTTCGACCAGAGAGGTTCACACATGTCCGACACAATTGCCGCCATCGCGACCGGCGGCGGCATTTCCGCCGTCGGCATCGTACGGCTGAGCGGCGAGGGCGCCGTTTCCGCCGCCGACGGAATATTTCGCGCAAAAAGCGGTATACAAATGAAGGATACGCCCGACCGCAGGCTTGTCCTTGGCGAGCTCACCGACGGCGCGGGCCGCGTGCTGGACCTCTGC
>CAYMLM010000003.1:0-21554 GCA_964391385.1 uncultured Papillibacter sp. | reverse complement strand
TGACTGGAGTTCAGACGTGTGCTCTTCCGATCTTGCTTGTGCACGGTCAGCCGCGCCCCGTCAAGCTACACGGGCGAGGATACGGCGGAATTTCACTGCCACGGCTCGTCCGTCGTCCTGGCCGAGGTCCTGCGCGCGCTCATGAGGCTCGGCGTCCGGCAGGCCGGGGCAGGGGAGTTCACGAAGCGCGCCTTCCTGAACGGGCGCATGGACCTGTCGCAGGCCGAGGCGGTCATCGACCTCATCGAGGCCGAGACGCCCGCCGCGGCGGCAAACGCCGCCGGGCAGCTCGGCGGCGCCGTCAGCCGCCGGACCGACGACGTCTACCGCGCCCTGACGGACATCTCCGCGCACTTTTTCGCCGTCATCGACTATCCCGACGAGGACATTGAGGACTTTGAGCTGGCGCGCTACGAGTCGGACCTGCGCGGCGCAGAGGCGAAGCTCGCCGGGCTGCTCGACACCTTCGAGCGCGGCAGTGTTCTCAGGGACGGCGTCCCCACCGTCCTCATCGGCCGGCCCAACGTCGGCAAATCGTCGCTGTTAAACGCGCTCGTCGGCTACGAGCGCGCCATCGTGACCGAGATCGCCGGCACGACGCGCGACACGATCGAGGAGAGACTCCTTCTGGGGGGCGTGCTCCTGCGCCTGACTGACACGGCGGGCATCCGGGAGCCGTCGGACGAGCTCGAGCGCCTCGGCGTCGAGCGGACCCGGCGGGCCGCGGAAAACGCGCGCCTCGTCCTCGCCGTCTTCGACGGCCACGAACCGCTCACGCACGGCGACCGGGACGTCGCCGCCGCGGCGCTTACAGCACCGTACGCCATAGCCGTCGTCAACAAATCGGACCTGCCGCCCGCGACAGATATGGACGGGCTGAAGGGCGCGTTCCGGGACGTCGTGCGCGTCTCGGCGAAGACCGGCGACGGGCTCGACCGGCTTGCCGCGGCTGTCAAACGCACTTTCGCGGACGGGACGGAAGACCCCGCCGGCGAGCTTCTGACGAACGCCCGCCAGGCCGACGCCATCTCCCGCGCCGCCGCCGCCGTCCGCCGCGCGCGCGACGCGATGCGCGCGGGCGTCACGCCCGACGCCGTCCTCACGGAGGTGGAAGCGGCGCTGTCCGCCCTGGGGGAGATCACGGGAAAGACCGTCCGGGAGGATATCACGGCGCGCATCTTCGAGCGGTTCTGCGTAGGCAAGTAGACATTTGACAGAAATATCGGGCCTTTGCCGGCCAAAGCCTGTAAATACCCTGCAATTGCCGACATTTAATAAAAGCAATACCGGCAAATAGACGGAAAACAGCCGGCAGACGGCGCATTCGGTCATATTTTTGTAAAATATTTGGCTTTATGGTAAAATACCAGCCGGGAAATATTGCATTTTATAAAACGCGACGATATAATCAACGCTGTAAATTTGACGTATAGGATAAAAATTAGGAGGGTTTCTTTGTGAGCAAAAAATACGTTTACCTGTTTTCAGAGGGCAGCGGCAAGATGCGCGAGCTGCTTGGCGGCAAGGGCGCAAACCTGGCCGAGATGACGAACCTGGGCATGCCCGTCCCCCGCGGCTTCACCGTGACGACGGAGGCCTGCACGCAGTATTACGAGGACGGCGAGATGATCTCCCCCGAGATCGAGTCGGAGATCCTGTCTTATGTCGCGACGCTTGAGCAGCAGACCGGCAAAAAATTCGGCGACAAAGAAAACCCCCTGCTCGTATCCGTCCGCTCCGGCGCGCGCGCGTCGATGCCCGGCATGATGGACACCGTCTTGAACCTCGGCCTGAACGAGGACGTCGTCGAGGTCATAGTCAAAAAGTCGAACAACCCGCGCTGGGCGTGGGACTGCTACCGCCGCTTCATCCAGATGTATTCCGACGTCGTCATGGAGGTCGGCAAGAAATATTTCGAGCAGCTCATCGACAAAATGAAGGAAGCGCGCGGCATCGAGCAGGACACGGAGCTGACGGCCGACGACCTTAAGGAGCTTGCCGGCCAGTTCAAGGCCGAATATAAGGCCCAGCTCGGCGAGGACTTCCCGACCGACCCGATTCAGCAGCTCATGGGGGCCGTCAAAGCCGTCTTCCGCAGCTGGAACAACCAGCGCGCCATCGTCTACCGCCGCCTCAACGACATCCCCGGCTCGTGGGGCACGGCCGTCAACGTGCAGGCGATGGTCTTCGGCAACCTCGGCGACACGTCCGGCACGGGCGTGGCGTTCACGCGCAATCCCGCCACCGGCGAGAAGAAGCTGTTCGGCGAGTTTCTGATGAACGCGCAGGGCGAGGACGTCGTGGCCGGCATCCGCACGCCGCAGACGATCGACCAGCTCAAGCAGGTCATGCCCGAGGCGTACAACGATTTCGTCAAAATTTGCGGCACGCTCGAAGCGCACTACCGCGACATGCAGGACATGGAGTTCACGATCGAGGACAAGAAGCTCTTCATGCTCCAGACGAGAAACGGCAAGCGCACCGCGGCCGCCGCCTTTAAAATCGCCTGCGACCTCGTCGACGAGGGCGTCATCTCCGAGAAGGAAGCCGTCCTCATGATCGACCCCAAGCAGCTCGACGCGCTTCTGCACCCGCAGTTTGACCCGAAAGCGCTCAAAAACGCCAAGCCCATCGGCTCAGGGCTTGCCGCTTCTCCCGGCGCGGCCAGCGGCAAGGCCGTCTTCACCGCCGAGGACGCCAAGGCACTGGCCAACAAGGGCGAAAAGGTCATCCTGGTCCGGCTTGAGACGTCGCCCGAGGACATCGAGGGCATGGCGGCCGCGCAGGGCATCCTGACGGTCCGCGGCGGCATGACCTCGCACGCCGCCGTCGTCGCGCGCGGCATGGGCACCTGCTGCGTAGCCGGCTGCGGCGCGATCAAGATGGACGAGGAAAATAAGCGCTTCACGCTCGGCGGCAAGACCTACGTCGAGGGCGACTGGCTGAGCCTCGACGGCACGACCGGCAACATCTACGGCGAAGCCATTCCGACGATCGACGCCACGATCAGCGGCGAGTTCGGCCGGATCATGGCGTGGGCCGACGCATACAGGACGCTCAAGGTCCGCACGAACGCGGACACCCCGCGCGACGCGCAGCAGGCGCGGAAATTCGGCGCGGAGGGCATCGGCCTTTGCCGCACCGAGCACATGTTCTTCGATGCCGACCGCATCCCGGCCATCCGCGAGATGATCTGCGCGGACACGGTCGAGCAGCGCGAGAAGGCTCTTTCCAAGCTCGAGCCCATGCAGCAGTCGGACTTCGAGGGCATTTACGAGGCCCTGGAGGGCCTGCCGGTCACCATTCGCTACCTCGACCCGCCGCTCCATGAGTTTTTGCCGACGGAAGAGGACGATATCGCGCTTCTGGCAAAGGATCTCGGCAAATCCGTCGAGGACATCAAGGCGATCATCGCCTCGCTGCATGAGTTCAACCCCATGATGGGCCACCGCGGCTGCCGGCTGTGCGTCACGTACCCCGAGATCGCCGTCATGCAGACGAAGGCCGTCATCAAGGCTGCCCTCGCCGTTCAGAAGAAGCACCCCGACTGGGAGCTCGTGCCAGAGATCATGATCCCGCTCGTCGGCGAGATCAAGGAGCTTCAGTACGTGAAGAAGACCGTCGTCGAGACGGCGGACAAGCTCATCAAGGACAGCGGCGTCGACCTCAAGTACAAGGTGGGCACCATGATCGAGATCCCGCGCGCCTGCGTCACCGCCGACGAGATCGCGAAGGAGGCCGACTTCTTCTCCTTCGGCACAAACGACCTCACGCAGATGACGTTCGGCTTCAGCCGCGACGACGCCGGCAAGTTCCTCGATGCCTACTACGAGAAGAAGATCCTCGAGTCCGACCCGTTTGCCCGGCTCGACCAGGCCGGCGTCGGCATCCTCGTGAAGATGGCCGTCGAAAAGGGCCGCGCCGTGAAGCCCGCCCTCAAGATCGGCATCTGCGGAGAGCACGGGGGAGACCCGTCGTCGGTGGAGTTCTGCCACAACACGGGCCTCGACTACGTCTCCTGCTCGCCCTTCCGCGTGCCCATCGCGCGGCTGGCAGCGGCCCAGGCTGCGCTCAAAGCAGCGAAATAGAAGTTAGATATGTTTGCAGCCCCGCCTCCCGGCGGGGCTGTGCTGTTATTCGTTCCGCGTGCTAATCGCCCGCCTCGCGGCAGACCGATTCTATGGGCATTGCGGAACGACAAAGCCAAGCTTAAGTTGTTTGAATAGCTGAAAGAGGGTGATTATGATGCCGGACGACACTTATGAAAGCTTGAGGGCGTATTATCAGCCTGATAAGGCGGAGGTGTTGTTCGTCGGAGAATCAAGACCACAGGGAGGAACGTTTTTTTATCAGCAGGATTCGTCGCTTTACAGGGAGACGAAAAAAGCTTTTAACGAATATTTTGCTCAAGACATTTTTACGCTCGGCAACTTCAAAAAATGGAACTGCTGGCTATATGACATATGTGAGAAACCTGTAAACGGGTTAGGCAATGCAGAAAGAATAGCTTGCATCCGTGAAGATATATATCGATTGACAGATGTTTTAAAGAAAGAAAAACCCAGGCTCATAATTGTCTGTAAAAAAACGTTCATAGAGCCGGAAATAAAAAGCTCTCAGATTATGAGTATGTACCTTGAGGGAGAAAGCATTTTCTTTTTATCGCATCCGGGATACGGCAACCAAAGAAAATATCGTGAGGGTCTAAAAAGAGCATTAAGAGCCTTCAATTTTAAGCAATTTATCGCTGATAAATAAGCAGCGGGGATAGATACCAACGTTTGGCGCGGTGCAAGCGGCTTTAAAGCGGCGAAATAAAAGCCCGATATTTTTTGCAGCACGCCTCCCGGCGTGCTGCTTTACGGTCATGTCTGATTCGGCAAAACCGGGTCGATGCAGAAGGGATGACCCGCGGGGTCGAGCATGACCTTCCATTTGTCCGAAAACTGTACCTGCGCGGGCGTGGCTCCGCACGAGACGGCGTGCCGGATGGCTTCGTCAAACTCGTCCCATGTCACAAACAGATCCAAATGTACCATCGTCTGCTGACGGCCCCGCCCGGTCGGCCAGACAGGCGGTTCATAGTCGGGGTCGTCCTGGAAGACCAGCATCGGCCCCTGGCCGTCCTTACTGTAGACGGCGATAAAGTCGTTGTTATCTTCAGTGTGGTGCAGTTTTTCCCATCCGAGCAGCTTCTGATAAAAGTCGGACAGTTCTTCCGAGTTTGTCGAATCAAATGTGACGGCGCCTATTTTCATACCTTTCCCGCCTTTATTTAATAAATATGCTAAAAGATACCATCCGGATAAGTATAGCAAACGACGGTCATACGATCAATACCTATGTTAATAACCGTCACGCTTCAAACCGTCTTGAGTACCGTATCAGGTCCGCCTCGATTTCATCCGCTTTCTCCCCGGCGGCCAATCGCGGACGGCAGCGCTCGATCACGACCGGGAGCTCCCCGGCGGAGATGAGGCCGTTTTTGCCGACGGTCAGCCGTACGATGACAGCCTCGTCCGTCCCCTCCGGTATCTGCTTGTCGAACACGAAGTTGCCGACGCTGTACCAGATCGGGACGCCGTTGTGCGTTTCCTTGCCCTGCAGCACGTGCGGGTGCGTCCCGACGACGGCCGACGCGCCGGCGTCGGCCGCCGCGCGCGCGATTTCAATCTGCGCCTGACTGACGTCGTGGCGGTACTCCGCGCCCCAATGAAAACAGACGAGCAGGAAGTCGCACCGCGCCGCCGCCTCCGCGATCTCCGCGCGCATGCCGTCGAGGTATCCCGCGCGCGCGTACGCGACCGTCGCGCTGTCGCCGTCGTACATGAAGCCCTCCGGCGGAAGCGAGCTGTACGCCAGAATCCCGATGCGCACGCCGTTCCTCTCGACGAAGCACGGCTCAATCCCGTCCCCGCTGTCTCCCGCGCCCGCATAGAGCAGACCGGCGCCTCCGAGCGCCGCCATCGTGTCGTTAAGGCCCGCGCTCAGGTAATCCATCGTGTGGTTGTTGGCAAGCGTCAGCACGTCGAAACCTGCCGACTTCAGCACGTCCGCGTTCGACGGAGCGGCCCTGAACACGAACCGCGCGGCCTTCATCGCGCCGTCGCCGCCCGCCGTCAGCGGGCACTCGAGATTGGCGACCGTCAGGTCGTCCCTGCCGAACAGCTCCGCGACGCCCCCATACGGATAAGACGCGCCGTTTTCCTCGATCGAGTCGGCGACGCCCCGGTCGAGCAGGATGTCCCCCGCGACCGATATCAGAGCCTCCCGCCTGAAAAAGCGCGCGGCGGCCGGGCTCCACATAAGTACGGCGACGGCGGCAGCCGTGACGGCGGCTGCAATCGCCGCCGCCGTCAAACGTCTTTTTTTCCTCAGCATCCCGTCGTATACGGCTCGATGGGCGCCGGGACCTCCTCGGCCTGACCCGCCATGAAGCTGGAGGTGAACGGCGGGCGTTCAATTGTATCCGAGGCGACCATGGCCTGCCACTGCTCGTCGTTCAGGCGCTCCGGCGACACGAACTCGAAATAGTCGAACACCGCGCCGCGCGTGAGAATCAGCTCGCCGCCGACCGGCATGACGACATAGATCTCCGCCGCCGCCCCGACGGCCTCCTCCAGATAGCCGCCGGGATGGGCCGTGTGGACGTCGGCGATGACCGCCATGTTGCGGTCCGTCTCGGATTCGATCAGGTACCAGTCGCCGACGCCGTCGATACAGCTCGACGTGAGGCTCTCGAGGTAGCCGCCGTACGTCAGCAGGCTGTCGTATTCCTCGACCGTCAGCTCCTCGCCGCTCAGCTCCTTGACCGAGCAGTCGCGCAGGAAGGTCAGCAGATATTCGAATCTTTCGCACGCGTATTCGATGCTCTCCGGCAGGATGCCGCGCGCGGACAGGTTTTCCCTCGAAAATGCCGTCAGCCACAGCAGGCGGCTGTACAGCTCGACGTTCGGCTCGACGTAGCCCCGGATGACGGGCGGCTCGTCGAAGCCGCCGCACTCCGCCGTCGAGCCCTTCGCGTACAGGATCGTGTCGTGGCGCATCTCCGCCCAGCTGCCGAGCGCGGTGCAAAGGGACTTGTCCTGCCATGCCGTATTGCGCATGAACATGGGATAGCCCCGGCCGTACTCCCCGGTCAGAGACTTCTGCGTCCACAGCCACGCGTAATACATGTTCGACTGCCAGACGTCGTCGGGCAGGGCGGTGAACTTGTCCCGCATGCGCTCGAAGCGATCGGTATATTCCGGCCACGCCTCCGCCGGGTTGTACACCTCGGCGACGATGTCGGCCGCCCGCTCGGAGCCGAGCGACGCGAACACGTCGAGCCCCGTCGGGAACGGGCGCACGATCGACTCGGAGAGCTCCTGCAGGATCTCGGAATCGGGGATATAGCGCTGCCCCATGAACCGCAGCTGCAGTCCGGCGGGGATGTCCTTCCCCTGCGCCTGCGCAAGGCTGTTGTCGGCGTTGATCTGCGGCTTCGGCAGCGCCTCAAGCGCCTCGTAGAACCGGTCGAGCCTGTCCGGGTCGGAAAGCTCGTTTAAATCGGGATGGCTCCCGTAGACCGTGTCGATCACCCCGGCCAGCTGATAGGGCGTCAGGTCGTCGGATGCGCCCACGAAAAACGAGGTTGTGCTGTAAATGTTTTCCCACAGCGCGCCGCCGTCCGCCAGAGGCAGGCGGCCGAGCGCCGCCGCGACGAGGATCGCGCGCATCGCCGAGGGCTCGTCGCGCGTCGTGCCGTCGCTTTCGTACAGCGGGAAGGGGACGACGCCGTACCAGCTCATCCCCGTAAAATACGTTTCCAGCTCCGCGCTGCGCGTATAGTGCCCGCGCGGGGTGAACAGCGAGTAATCGATCTCATACCCGAAAATCGGGGACGGCTCCCACCCCCCGGCGGCGCTCACCAGCGCGTATTCGCTGTCGGCGAGCGCCTTGGCCTCGGCGGGGAAGCCGGACGGCAGCGCCTGGCCGAAGGCCAGCTGCGCAACGCCGAAATAAGCCAGCGCCTTCAGCGCCTCGGCCCTGACGCCGGGATCGGCGATCGCGTCGTATTCCCTTTGCAGCTGCGCGAGCATGTTGGCATTGAGCGTAACGGCGTCCGGCAGCAGCGTCTGGCCCTCGACGCTCCGCAGCGCGTAGTCGTAGAAGATGTGATAGACCTGCAGAACCGAGTCGGCCGTTACAAAATTGGGGATTTTTTTGTACGTGTTGTCCTCGTAAATGTAAAAGAGCTGCTCCTGCGTACCCGGCGCGACGACGAAGCCGTTGGCGGCAATTTTTTCGATCTGCTCCGCGGTCAGGTTCGGGAACTGGCCGAGATTGGCGACGTTCGAGAGATCGGGGCTCACCGTATACGGCGCCACGCTCGGCGTGATACTGACCGGGACATAGGCCTGTCCCGCCTTGTTGAACACCGGCTCGAAGCCCAGCTGGATCGCGCCCGCTGCGCCCGTTCCGGTGACCGCCGTTTCGGACGGCGCCGGCTCGGACGCCTGCGCGGGTCCGGCGGCCGTCTCGGCCTCGGAATGGTCGGCCGGCTTGAACGCCGCCCCGTCTCCGCCGCAGCCGGCGGCGCAGCCGGCCAGCAGAGCAGCCGTCAGGATCAGGTTGACAAGCCGTCTTGCGCGTTTTGTACGTTTCACGTCAATCCCTCAATTCGATTAAGTTTTCTCCGTCCAGACGGAACACGGCCGTCGGGCCCGTCCCGTTATCCGATAAGCTCATGCGGATTTCCCCGGTTCCCGCCGCTTGACCGCCGGCGTCCGGAGCAAAGCTCAGTCCGCCCGCGAAGCCGCGCGACTGCGCGCGCATTTCAAACCCGAAGCCCGCCCAGTCGTATACGGCGAGCACCCTGGCGCCGTCCTCCAGCCTCTCGACGGAAATGATTTCGTCGATGCCGTCGCCGTCGATATCATACAGGATATAGTCGTCGAATGGGCGCGAAAGCCTGGAACCGAGCCAAACCGGGATGAGATTGCCCTCCGCGAGGTCAAAGAAGAACGGACGCTTGGCCAGGACGGGGTGAAAGGCCGTCGTCTTGTAGACGCACAGCGAGACTTCGCGAACGCCGTCGCCGTTTACATCGCCGAGCTGGACCTTCATCGGCCGGATGCCGGCGAGATCGATGCGGCAGAGGATCCTTTCGGGCGGGATGTAGCCGAGCTTGTCCATGCCGTCTGCCGCCGGGGCGTCGCAGACGAGCAGCTCCGTACCGCAGCGTTCTCCCGTGTCGGTCGTGCCGCCGCCCGAAATGACAAGCAGCTCGTTGACGCCGTCGCCCGTCGCGTCGCCCACGCAGTATGAGACGATATCGCGCAGCGGGACGGAGCCTTCGGGCCCGTCCTTGCGCGAGCACAGATACGCCGAAGCCGCCAGCAATGCCAGAACACAGATAAAAACGCTCATGCCTGCAAGCCGAACCTTCATTCGAGTCCTATCCTTTCGCCGATCTCCGGTTTATCCGGAATATGGGCAATTATATGACATGTCTGCAAAGCGTTAAAACAATGATTGCAAAATAATCCCTGATATGGTAACATATAATATCATAATAACACTTAATAAGACAAAATGGCATACTATTAGATAAATAATAATTCGCGGACGGATGATAAACGTGATAGCTGTGTGAACGGAGGCGGCTGCCATGCGCATAAAAAGCGACGCGATCATCAATCTCGTTGATCAAACGGAGAACCTGCTGTACTGCTGTATTATGGATATGGACGCAAAAAAAAGCGAGGCGCGCGTCAGGGTGGAGAACAATCACCATCTGCAGAGCAGGGATAAGGTCAATCTGGAATCGTACGATGAGAAAAGGGGCGTGCTCCTCTATCAGGGTACCGTCAACCGGACGACTGCGGTCGAAGTGTATATCGATAAGCTGTTTCTGGTCGATGAAAATCAAAGAAGAGCGGATGTCCGTGTCAAAGTTGACATACCCCTGACGCTCAAAGCCATATCCAACGGGGGAAAAGTCATAAAGCTGGGCAAAAACGTTTTCCTTCAAGCCTTGAATGTGAGCGCCGGCGGCATACTTTTGAAGTCCGACTTAAATATTATGGACGAAAATGCCGGTCTGCTTTTCGATTTTCCCCTGGGGCCAAAAGCATTGTGCTGCGAAGCGCAGATTGTCAGGCGGCAGCCCGAAGATGACTTTTACCTGTACGGATGCAGGCTGCTTAACAGTGAAAGCGACAAGGCGGAAATGCGCAAGTTTGTGTTCCAGACGCAGATAAGAGCGCGAAAGATTGATTTTGACCTCGATTAGCAGCTTTACGTTTCGTGAAGTGTATAAAAATCCAGCCCCGCCGTACGGAACGGATGTCCGCGGCGGGGACTTTCGTCGGCTGACCGGCGGCATTTGACGACATCTTATTGCTATTTATGTCGTCTGTGATAAAATAATACCTGTTGTTAAACAACGCACGCCGGAAAAAATAGTTTTATTGACAACGCATTAAAAGGAGATGATCCATTGCCGGACGACCTTGTGTTCTGGCCGCTCATCCTGCAGCTTGTGCTGATCCTCGTCAACGCCGTGTTCGCGTGCGCCGAAATTGCCGTCATCTCCATGAACGACAACCGGCTTTCCAAGCTCGCGGCCGCCGGCGACAAACGGGCGGTCCGGCTGGACAAGCTGACGAGACAGCCCGCGCGGTTTCTGGCCACCATCCAGGTCGGGATCACGCTGGCCGGCTTTCTCGGCAGCGCCTTCGCGGCGGACAATTTCTCCGATAAGCTGACGTCGTGGCTCATCGGCCTCGGCGTGAAAATCCCGGAACCGACCCTCGACACGATCTCCCTGATCGTCATCACGGTCATCCTGGCCTATTTCACGCTCGTACTCGGCGAGCTCGTCCCCAAGCGTATCGGGATGCGCAACGCCGACAAGCTTGCCATGGCGATGTCGGGGCTTGTTTCCGTCATATCAAAAATCTTCGCGCCGGTCGTCTGGTTTCTGACGATCTCGACGAACGGCCTGCTGCGCCTTTTCGGGGTCGACCCCAACGCCGAGGACGACACGGTCACCGAGGAGGAGATCCGCATGCTGGTCGACGCCGGCAGCGAGAGGGGCGCGATCGATCCGGAAGAAAAGGTCATGATCCAGAACATATTTGAATTCGACGATACATTTGCCGCCGACATCATGACGCACCGGACGGAGGTCTCCGTCCTATGGCTCGACGAGACGGACGAGGAATGGGAAAAAACGATCCACGAGAGCCGTTATTCGGTCTATCCGATCTGCGCGGACAGCGTCGACGACATCGCCGGCGTGCTGTACGTGAAGGAATACTTCCGCCTGAAGGACAGATCCCGGGACGCCGTCCTTCAAAACGCCGTCCGGGAGGCGTATTTCGTCCCCGAGACGATCCGGACCGACATCCTGTTTCGCAACATGCAGAAAAACAGGACGCACTTTGCCGTCGTCATTGACGAGTACGGCGGCATGAGCGGCATCATTACGATGAACGATCTGCTCGAGCAGCTCGTGGGAGAGCTTGAGGACGACGCGTCGATGCCGAAGGAGGAGCCGCTCGTCGAGCGCATCGATTCGAAGACCTGGCGAATCCGCGGTAGAGCGCCGCTCGACGTCGTATCCGAACAGCTTGGCGTCATGCTGCCGGAGGAGGACTACGACACCTTCGGCGGCCTGGTCTTCGGCATTCTCGGCGCAATCCCCGGCGACGGGGCCACGCCGACGGTCGAGGAATACGGCCTTGTCGTAAAGGTCACCGAGATCCGCAATCACCGGCTTGAGAGCGCCGTCGTGTATCTCTCGGAGGACGCGGCGAAGCAGCTGCAGAAGACCGTATAAATCCTGCCGCCGGACATTTGCGTCCGGCGGTCGGTTTTACCGGCGCGCCGGCCAAAAAAGAAGTCCCGCGGACAGGACGGAGTCTGCCGGCGGGACGTCAGGTCGGCGCTTTCAAGTCAGGCGCTTTCGGGGCCGCGCCTGACATGCTCGATAATAAACTGGATAAACTGCTTTGCAACCGCGTCCAGCGCGTCGTAATCCTGAAAGATGAAAGCGATATTGTAGTCAAACGTCCGCTCCTCGAGCGGAACGAGGACGACGTTTTTACTTCTCGACTCGTCGTAGATCTGCCGGATGCAAAGCATGACGCCGATGCCTTTGCCGACCAGGCCGGACTGCTGCATGACGTCGGACGTTTCGTAATAGGGCCGAACGGTAAAATGAAACGGCTCGAAGGCGCGGTTTAAATCCTCCAGAAAATAAGACGTTTTATCCAGCGTCAGGATGCGCTCGTTTCTCAGCATGCCCAGCGAGACGCTCTTCAGCTTGGCAAGCGGATTGTCCTTGTGAACGAGCAGGTAAGACGGTTCCGTTTTGACGAGGATATAGTTGTGATTCTGCCGGTGCTTCCACTCGGAAGCCACCATCAGCCCGAACCGGCGCTTGTCCGCGTGGATGTATTCCTCGCACTGGACGTTGGACAGCTCGATCATTTCAAGCTCGATATGGGGATGCAGCTCGCTGAACAGGAGCAGCAGTTCGGGCGAGATGTTGCGGATGATACCGGGACCGCAGCAGAACGGAAGCCTGACGGGGCGGTTGCCGAGATAAAAGGCGGACTCGGTCACGGCGTTGTGAAAGGCCGCGACGACCGGCTGGAACAGCTCGTACAGGTACTTTCCGTCGGCGGTCAGCTCGATGCCCTTTACGGTCCGGGCAAACAGGCTGCAGCCGAGCTCCTCCTCGAGCTTGGCGATCGCCCGGCTGAGCGCCTGCTGGGAAATGAACAGGCTGTCCGCCGCCTGGGAAAAACTGATGTGGTTACAGGTCTGCACGAAATAGGCGATATGCTTGAATTCCATGGAGTTCACGGCCTTTCGTTCGTTGCTTCAACCCGCGCCGCCGGGCGCCGGCGTCGAAAGACGTCGATACAATCTACCAGTTCAAGTTGTAGTACTACAACCTCATGTTGTAGTATATACAATTTTCAGGTTCTTTTCAAATGCTTTTTTTTGCGTTAATATTGTGTTAACAAAAAGAAAAATCAGACGTCTTCAGGCCGTCTGTCAGGAAGGGAGTGCGGCACGGCTTTCCGGCTGTAAAGGCACATGTACGAATGCAAGTATCCGCATCTGTTTGCGCCGATCACGCTTGGGGACACGATTTTCCGCAACAGGATATTCGCCTCGCCCACCGGCGTTTTTTACGCCGACCCGGCGCACCGGCCGATCAACGAGACAATCTGTTATTACGAACGCAAGGCAAAGGGCGGGGCGGCCTCCGTCTGCGTCGGCGACGCCATGGTCGACACGGAGCACGGCGCGCACGGCAACTACTGCATGGTCATGGAGGACCCGGGGCTGATGCCGGCCTTAAACAAGCTGTCCTCTCAGATCAGCCGCCACGGCGCCGTGCCGTCGCTCGAGATGTTCCACGCAGGCTCCGCTGCGACCTATTCGTATCTGGCCGGCCATGAGATCTACGGCCCGCAGGACGAGCGCGTGGCCGGCGCGCTGGGCCACGACCCCGTGCAGGTCAAAGCCCTGGACCGCGCGGTCATGGACCGCATCGTACGGCTGCACGTCGACGGCGCGCTGAAAGCAAAAAGCTGCGGCTTCGGCATGGTGACGCTGCACGCCGCGCACGGCTTTTTGATGCACCAGTTCATGTCGCCGACGCTCAACCGCCGCACCGACGAATACGGCGGGTCGTTTGAAAACCGCATGCGCTTCCCGCTGGAGATCGTGCGGGCGGTCCGCGAGGCGGTCGGCCCGAAATTCCCGCTGGAGCTGCGCATTTCCGGCAGCGAGGTCTACGAAGGCGGCTACGGCATCGACTACGGCGTCCAAATCGCCGGGGCCTTCGACGGACTGGCGGACCTGATCCACGTCTCTGCCGGCTCCCACGAGGACGCGCGCGTGTTCACGGTGACCCATCCGTCCATGTTCCTCGAGGACGGCGTCAACGTCAAATACGCCGCCGAGATCGAGAAGCATGTCAGAAAATCAAAAGTCGCGACGGTCGGCGCGCTGTCGGACCCCGCCCTGCTCGAGGAGATCATCGCCTCCGGGAAAGCCGACGTCGTCGAGCTCGCGCGCGGCCTCATCTGCGATCCCGACCTGCCGAACAAGGCCCGGGAAGGCAGGGACGAAGAGATCGTCACGTGCATCCGCTGCTTCACCTGCTTTTCCAACCTCATCGTCCACGGCCATATCGTCTGCGCCTTAAACCCGGAGATCGGCGACGAGTCCGAACAGAAATTCACGCGCGCCCCGGCAAAGCGGAAAAAGGTCCTGATCGCCGGCGGAGGGATCGCCGGCATGGAGGCGGCCGTCACCTGCGCCCGGCGCGGGCACGAGGTCATCCTGTGCGAAAAGTCGGACCGGCTCGGCGGCGTGCTCCGCTGCGAGAGCGGCGTCCCGTTTAAAAAGCACTTACATAAATACTTAAACCGGCAGGCGGACCTTGTCGCGCGGGAAAACGTCGACGTGCGCCTGAATACGGAAGTGACGAAGGACCTGGCAGAGCGGCTCAAGCCGGATGTCCTCATCGCCGCCGTCGGCGCCGAGCCGCTGATCCCGGACATCGCCGGGATCGGCCGCCCGAATGTCTTCACCGCAACGGAGCTTTACGAAGCGCCGGAGAAGGCCGGCGATACGGTTGTGATTCTGGGCGGCGGCCTTGTCGGCTCGGAGCTGGCCATCTATCTCGGCGGACTGGGTAAGAAGGTGACGCTCCTGGAGATGCTCCCGACGATCAACGCCGGGGACAACATCCTGCATGCCCAGGCCGTCGGCCTTGAGCTCGCGCGTGTTGGCGTCCGTCTGGCGCTCGGGACAAGGGCCGTGGAGATCGGCGAAGACGGCATAGTGGGCGAAAACGAAAGCGGACGGCAGCTGTACGGGGCGGAAACGGTCGTGTGCGCGTTGGGACTCTCTCCGAGGCGGGAAACCGCGGACGAACTGCGCTTTTGCGCGCCGCTGTTTCATCAGCTCGGCGACTGTCTGGCCGCGAAAAATATCTACGAGGCGGTCCGGACGGCGCGTCAGGTCGCGCTGGACATCGGCGAATAAGGTGAGCAACATTTTATGTATACATAAAATTATGTAATATATTAAAAATGGAGGTAAAAATATGAAGAAGGTATTGGCATTATTGTTGGCGCTCATGCTGGTGTTCTCGCTGTTTGCCTGCGCGGCAAAGCCGGCGGAGGACGACACGAGCGCGGCCCCGAGCACCGAGCCGAGCGCGGCCCCAAGCACAGCCCCGTCCGCGGCGCCCGAAGACAGCACAGCCCCCGAGGATAGCGCGGCCCCCCCTGAAGAAACCGCCTCAAACGGCTACTGGAACGGCCCCGACTGGATTGTGGACCCGGCGCCTCCGCACGGCGACGCGGGCTGGTACACGGACGACGTGGACTGGTTTGCGCGCGATCCCTACAAGATCGCTTTTATTTACTCTCAGGCCTTCGCCCTGACGGATATGGAAGGCCAATCGTTCAAGCGCTGGAGCGAACGCGTCAATTTTGAGTATGCGGAATTTAACGGCAACCAGGACAATGAGTTGTTTTTGAACCACATGGAGGTTTGCGCCTCGCAGGGATGGGAAGGAATGATTCTTCAGCCGGACGCGACGATCGGCGTCCGTGTCGATGAGCTGGCAGATGAGCTTGGGATCGCCTGGATGCCGGGCGTCACACCGATTGTGGACGAAAACAACAATCTGCTGCAGCCGATGGTCACACTTGGGACGAAATACCAGGCCGACCTCGCGAACGACTGGCTGATCGACAACTACAAGACCTACTGGGGGGACATCGAGCTCAGCGGGCCCACAATGGGTTACATGTGCCTGACCATCGCGTCCAACCCCATTCTGAAGATGGTTTACGACTACTCGGTTTCAGGCATCGAAGAGGCATACCCCGGGGTCAACGTCTATGACGGCGACTGCATCAACTTCGGCGTCAGCGCGGACGCGGGCTATCAGGTCGTCTCGGCGACGATGGCGGCGCATCCGGAGATCGAGCACTGGTTCATCACCTCCGCCCTTGAGGATTACTCGCAGGGCGCCGCCCAGGCGGCCGCCGCCCTCAACATCGAGGACAAGGTGCTCATCTGCTCCAACGGCGCCAATATCCTCATCCCGCTGTTCGAGTCGAATTCGAACGGCAAATCCTGGGTCGCCGGCATCTACTACGCGCAGGACATCTTCTGCGAGCCGCTCGTCTGCGGCGTCATCGCCATGCTCGACGGCCGCGCCACACCCGAATCCCTGTACCCCGAGTGGAAGGCGCCGGGCGCGACCTACGCCAATATCCTCTGCGAGACAAAGGTTGTCACAAAAGAGACCTATCAGGATTATCTCGATTATATCGACAACTACATCAACGGCAACTTCAGCTGAGCATCCCTCAAAAGCGATGGCATAAATCGGCCCCGCCTTCCGGCGGCGCAAAGTTTGCGATATCCCCGCCGTCAGGCGGGGATATCGCCATAATCGGACCGTAACGGACTCCGCTCCCTGACCCTCAAAGGGATGAAACGCGCCGTCCGATGCGCGCCGTATTGATAGTTGACAGCCGATTGCCTCATACTATACACTACAGGAAATACCGGAGGAGGAAAACGCATGAAAGCAAACACCGGGCAGACCGGCACGGTCGTCCTGACGAACACAAAGCCGTACCCCTTCAACGACTCGCTCACGACCGTCGCGCTCACGGCCTCGCAGGACGGCTGCGGCTACGCGGTTCTGACGGAGGTGACCGAATCGGCGGGCGAGGTCGGCGACATCGTCGTGTTCGGCAAGGCGCAGAACGGCTTCAAGCTCGCGTTCACAGGCTCGGCCTCGCGGGCGGTCGTCGCGTACCGCATTATCGGGGAGGACAGGCCATGATCATAAATGAGAAAAACTGCGGCATTTATGTGCCGTTCACGCTTGACGGGACAAGCCTCGACTTCCGCTCCGGAGCGCTGACGCTCGACCTTCGGTCGTTCGAGCGCGATTATCCCGTGCACCTGGACATCAGCGCTGACGAGTCAGGCGCGCTCGTGCTGGGACCGGGGTTCCGGTACGTGGCCGAGCTCGACATCCCGGCCCGAGCGTATGAGCTCACAGTGGGCGCGGCGGACGATTTCGGCTTCCCGAAGCTTGGAATAAAAGCAAAGCCGTTCGACCCGGACAAGGTCGGACTGACGCTTTGGGCATTGGAGGTGTAGCGTATGGCACGCTTTGACGAGGCGCGTTTCGCGCTCGAGGCCGCGACAGGCGGCAGGAACACGCTCTTGACGGACGATGTGGGCATGCCCTCCGTCATGGTGCGCATCCCGCGCTTCAACTGGTCGGACGTTATCGACGGCGGACCGGACGAGCCCTGCTCGGCGTTCGTTGTCGGCGGCAAGACGAAAGACTGCATCTATATCAGCAAGTACCTCAACATCGTGGAGCGGGGGAGAGCCTACTCTCTGCCGAACCGCGACCCCGCGCACACGCTCACGATCGACGAGGCGCGGCGGGCCTGCGCCCTGAAAGGCCCCGGCTGGCACCTCCTGACGAACGCCGAATGGATGGCCATCGCCTTCTGGAGCCGTAAAAACGGCACGCTGCCGCGCGGCAACAATCAGTACGGCGGCGACATCGCGGCGCCCCACCGGCGCGGCGTCATGGCCGCGCCCTCCGGCATCCCGATGGGCCCGCACCCGGAAGGCCGCACGCTCGCCGGCAGCGGCCCGGATTCCTGGTCGCACGACGGCACCTCCGCCGGCATCTTCGACCTCGTCGGCAACGTGTGGGATTTCGTGGCGGGCCTTCGGCTGATGGACGGTGAGCTGCAGGTCATACCCGACAACGACAGCGCCTTGAACGTCGACGAGAGCGCCGCGGGCGGCCTGTGGCGGGCCATCGACACAAACGGCAGCCTTGTCGCCCCGAAAAGCCCCGGAACGTACAAATACGACGGCGTCGAAGCAGGGAACGCGGACGAGACGGCCGCGCTCATCCCCGGCGGCGTCAAACTGAGCACGAAGCTCACAAAGCCGATGTACACGGGAGGGGACCCGGACAGCTTTCACGCCTGGACGATGATGGCGATGGGAGACCTCAAGGCCGAGGCGGGCGTTCCCGTTCACCCGAAGCTCATCCGGCTCGGCCTCTATCCCGCTGATCCGGCGCCCGACCACCTGTTCGTGCGCAATTACGGCGAGCAGATCACGCTGCGCGGCGGTTCCTGGCTCGACGGCAACAGCGCCGGGCTGTGGGAGCTTTACCTGCGCGACACGCGCGAGTGGCGGTTCCCCGACGTCGGCTTCCGCGCCGCCTACGTCGAGGTATAGCCGGCGTGAAGCCTGCTTTTCGCCGGAAAGGGTCCGACGCAAAACCTTTCGCACGGCGAAAAGACGAAGGACGAAAAACGGCCCCGCCGGGAGGCAGTCTCCCGGCGGGGCTGTATCATGTAAATATTTCACATGCCGTCCGCGCCGTTCCCGGCGTCCGGGAGCCCGCGCATCGACCGCCGGAACGCAGACAGCATCGCGGCGGTCCACGTGAGGCCAGGTATTCATTGCATGGCAGCCGGAGGAACAGCAGCGTCATGGGCACCGTGCGCACCGGCCGAACGACCTTATGATCAGGCTGACCGGAGCCGAGTCGTGACCCGCTTGATGCACTCTCCGGCGATTATAAAATTCCGGTTGAAGCGCCGTGCCGGATAATGATATACTGGAAAAAAACATACAGGCCTCCGGCCTGAGCACACAGAAGGGGACGATCCTATGTTCAACACGCTGCGCAACGACTATTCGCCGCTCCGCGACCTGGGCCTGTCAGACCCGCCTGTCGGCGTCAAATTCACCTTTTTCCGGCCCGAGGGCATCGAGCCGCTCGAGCGGGACGCCGAGATGTCCCTGTGCGAGATGCTCCGGACCTCGCAGCTTGAAAACCGCCCGTTTTACTTCTCAAAGGACCACAAGGAGACGTGCGTCGGCAAAATTCTCCTCGGCATGGAGGACATGGCGCCGTTTGCCGAGAGCGGCAACATCGGCCAGCGCCTCGGCGTCTTCGAGGAGGCGCGCGCCAATGAGCATTTTTATCAGTTTGTCCCGAAGCTCGACCGGAACATCACGAACTACGTCTCGTTTTCGCCGGTCGACCAGCTCAATTTCGAGCCGGACGTGCTCGTCGTGAGCGCCCCGCCCGACAAAGCGGAGATCGTTTTGCGCGCCGTAACGTACTCGACGGGGGAGATGTACAGGTCGCAGTGCACGCCCGTCATGGGCTGCGCGTGGTTTCTCCTTTACCCGCACAAGACGCACGAGGTGAACTTCACCGTCCCCGCGCTCGTGCACGGCCCGCGCGGCCGCGAGCTCTGGCCGTCCGACACGCTGCTCATCAGCATACCGCACACCTGGATTCCCACAGTCCTGACGAACCTTACGCGCATGGAGCACCATCTGTCCTCGCACGAGAGCAAGCGGCAGTACTACGACGAATTTGCCGGGATACTCAAGGATCTCGCTGAAAAAGCCCAAAACCCCTGATCAAATCCCTCCCACCGGATGATCTGTCCCAACGGATACAGGAATTGTTCCCGAAGGACCCATATAATGCGACGCATGTTCCGGATTGAATCATTTCTGTTGATAAATCCAAGCCGGGTCCGCCTGCTAATCCCGGATCGTGCTTTAAAATGCGGACAAACGGGACGAAATGCAAACCAGCAGGCAGCCCTGAATTCAGGTATTGTTCCGAAACGGCCCTTAAACCTTACCAAATGTTCCATTAAGCAACGGCGGCCCGCCCTCGCATACACGTCTACTAACGACTAAAGACTAATGACTAATGACTGACAGGAGAACGCCGGCATGGACGCTTATGCAGATTTCAACCCGTTTGAAGGCTCAATGGAGAAGCCGATCGTCGACGTCACGGGTATCCGGCGCAAATACCTCGACATCCCGTACGCCGCCCAGTCGCCGAACCAGATTCTCGACCTCTACCTGCCGCCGGACGGAGACGGCCCGTTCCCGACCGTCGTCTTCGTCCACGGCGGGGCGTTTATCCTCGGTCACAAGCGCGACGACCAGCTCCTGCAGGCCATCGGCGGCGTCGGCCGCGGCTACGCCGTCGCCTCCGTCGAATACCGTCTGGCCGACGAGGCGAAGTACCCCGCCGCCGTCTTCGACGTCAAGGCGGCCCTCCGCTTCCTTCGCGCCAACGCCGCGCGCTACCAGCTCGACGGGGACCGGTTCGCCCTCTGCGGCGACAGCGCCGGCGCGCACTACGCCGTCATGGCGGCCGTCACGCAGTCAAACCCGGCCTTCGAAGACCTCTCGATGGGCAACGCCTCCTATTCGTGCGCCGTACAGGCCGTGGCCAGCCGCTTCGGGCCGTTCGACTTCCGGGTGGAAAGCGAAATGGCCCGCCGCGACCCGCCCGAGGCCGACCCCTATTTCCCCGAGATCGAAACGCACCTGTTCGGCGCGCATTCCGAGGCTGTGTCGGGCCTGACCTATTTTACGAACCCGCTCAACTTCATCGGCAGGGATCTTCCGCCCGTGTTCATCGAGCACGGCGCGGACGACATCATCGTGCCGGCCGTCCATTCCCGCATGCTCGAGGAAAAGGTCCGGACGGTCTGCGGACCCGACCGCGTGCAGCTGGTGCTCCGGGACGGGTACAACCACGGCGGCATCGACCTCAGGTGGAACGAACCGGAGATCAACGACGACATGTTCGCCTTCTTCGACAAGCACCTGAAACATACATAATCTTTACCCGCCCGCCGCCCGATAAAGGAATATCTTCGCTCCATCCCCGTCCTCTCGTCCCGTAACGACTTATGCCTAAAGACTAACAACTAACAGGAGGCCGCAGCATGGACACATGGTCGATCAACACCCCGCCCGAGGGCTCCGTGGAAATCCCGACGGTCGACGTCGGCCCGATCAAGCGGAAATTCCTCGACATCCCGTACGCGTTCCAGTCGCCGAACCAGAAGCTCGACATCTACCTGCCGTCCGACGGCGACGGCCCGTTCCCGACGATCGTCTTCATCCACGGCGGCGCGTTCGTCTTCGGCGAAAAGCGCGACGTCCAGATGCTGCAGGCGCTCGAGGGTATAAATCGGGGCTACGCCGTCGTCTCGGTGGAGCACCGCCTGGCGACGGAGGCGCAGTATCCGTACGGACTGTTCGACGTCAAGGCGGCCATCCGCTTCCTGCGCGCCAACGCCTCGAAGTACCTGCTCGACGGCGACCGCTTCGCGTCCTTCGGCGACAGCGCGGGGGCGTATTACGCCGTGATGGCGGCCGCGACGCAGGGCAACCCGGCGTTTGAGGACCTGTCGATGGGCAATGCCGCGTATTCCAGCCGCGTGGGCGCCGTCGTCAGCCTGTTCGGCGTCTTCGATATCGTCGCGCAGGACAGGGAAGTGGCGCAATACGGCATCGTCGACCCCAATCTGCCTGACATCGACAAGCTGCTGCTCGGCGCGCGCTCGAGCGAGATCGAGGGACTCATGCACTTCACAAACCCGATCCGTTACGTCGCGCCGGACTTCCCGCCGGTC
>CAYMLM010000002.1:0-34105 GCA_964391385.1 uncultured Papillibacter sp. | reverse complement strand
TACAATGTCGGCACGCAGTCTTTGGAAACAGCAGGGCGTGCTCTGTTCGAACTGCCCTTCGGAGTTTTTGTCGCTGTATTCCTGCTGATATCCGCAGCGGCGCATGCGCTGATTTCAATACCGAAAAAACTCAACGCTGTGTACAACGACGATCTTCAGCAGGGTATTAACAAATTCCGCTGGTTCGAGTACGCACTGAGCTCATCCATTATGATCGTACTTATCTCCACGCTGTTCGGTATCTACGATATTGCTTCATTGGTACTCATTTTTGTTGTCAACGCATCCATGAATCTATTTGGTCTTGTCATGGAACAGCTTAACTCCAACCGCGGGGACGGAAAGGTTAAATGGGGTCCGTTTGTCTGGGGCTCAATCGCAGGCCTTGCACCGTGGGCGGTGATTATAATCTACATGACTGGCACCGGCAATTATGATATGGTTCCGTGGTTTGTCTGGGCGATCGTAGGCACATATTTTGTAGCCTTCAATACTTTTCCGATCAATATGATATTGCAGTATAAAAGAGTAGGTAAATGGAAGGACTACCTGTATGGAGAACGCACGTATATCGTTTTAAGTCTTGTTGCCAAATCTATTCTTGCGTGGTTGGTATTGTTTGGCGCAATGCAGCCGTAAGGGCACAGCTTATCTGTTCCGGTCAATTCAGAAGCAGCCCGGGATTTTCCTTTAAGGTTTTGGACGTTTTAAAGCAACCGCCGTGAAATTTCCCGCTCAATATTGACAAGTATAAAAAGAGATGGTATTATCTCGGTGGTTAGATTAAACTAACTACCGAGATAATTCTTTCTGGGACGCCTCCGGGCGTTCCAATATTAAAAATACAAGTTAGATATAACTAACTAACGAAAGGGATGAAGCATGAGTATTGTCATCATCGGCGGAAATGAGCGCATGGAACGTCTTTACGCAGATATCTGCAGGGAACACGGCTGCAGAGCCAAGGTTTATACCAAAATCGGCGGCGATCCGAAGAAGATGCTGGGAAATGCGGACTTATACATCCTGTTTACCAGCACTGTTTCTCATAAACTGGTTCAGTGCGCCTTATGTCAGGCCAGAAAAACAAACGCCTGCGTGGAGCGGTGCCACAGCAGCAGCCTGTCGTCGCTCAAGACCATACTGAAAAACTACTGCCCGGAGGTAAAAGGTGAAAAATGCGTTTGAAGCACCTTGGTTGATCAGCCAACCTATGTTTCAATATTTTCAGGGCTCGTCAAAACCCCAGACAAGCCTGCCCCAGGCGTGAAAATTTGCTTTAAGCGTTTCAAGATCGTGCAAGCAGCGAAATCAAGCAGGGTTCTCGTCGATTTTTGTTGTTACCGGACGCGTATTGATATAGAATCTGGATAAGACAATATTTGCTTATCCAGGAGGGCTTATGAAAAAGCATCTGAGCGTTTGGCAGGCCGCCTGCATTATTACAGGCTATGGCGTCGGAAGCGGTATTATGACGCTTCCATACCTTGTGAGCCGCACCGGCATTCTTTGGGGGCTGGTTCTTCTGGCCGCCGCGTTTTTCTTTGCCTACGTCATGCATATGATGCTGGCCGAGCTGACGATCGGCAGCGGCGCCGGGACGCAGATCGTCTCCGTTTTCAGCAGGTTTCTTTTCCGGGGCAAAGCCGGGAAGGTTCTGCTCGGCGCCTTTTTCGTCGTTTCGGTGCTTGTGATGATTACGAATCTTGCCGCCTACATATCCGGCGGCTCGGAGGTTTTGGCGGCCTTCGGGATGTCTCCTCTTGCCGCCAAGCTTGTTTTCTACATCGTCTCGGCGGCAATTGTGTTCTTTGGGCTGAAAATCCTTGGCATCAGCGAATCGATATCCGTCAGCGTCATCATCGGCATCGTGCTGGTGCTCGCCGCCGCTTCCCTTTTTCATCTCAAAAATCCGCTCGTTCTGATACCCGGCGGAGTCAGCCAGGCGCTTGCCTTCTTCGGCATGGCCATGTTCTCCCTTGTAGCTATATTCAGCATCCCGCAGGCCGTGGAGGGTCTGGACGGAGATCCTGTGAAGATCCGGAAAGCAATCCTTCTCGGCCTCGGGCTCAACTGTGCTTTCATCATCATCATCCTGCTGTGCGCGCTGGCCTCATCGAATGAGCTCACGCAGCTGGCCATGATCGGATGGTCCGAGGGGATCGGCCTGTGGGCCAAGATCCTGGGCTCGGTCTTCACGCTGCTGGCCATGCTGACTACCTACTGGTCCATTTCGCTGGCGCTGTCGGACGTCATCGAGGAGCAGATGAAGTGGAACCGCCGCGTTTGCTGGCTCCTCGCCACCGTCCCGAGTTTATTGCTCGTCGTTTTTGACCTCGGCAGCTTTCTCGAGCTGATGCGCACCGCCGGCGGACTCATCGCCATTCTGATCGCGATTCTCGTGGTGCCCGCTTACCGCCGCTGCCGGAGGGAGTGCGGCAGGCTGCTGCTCTCCGCCCCGCTCGGCGGCACGCCGGTACAAATTCTTGTCGTGGCGTCTTTTATCCTGATGGCCGTCGGGAGCGCGGTGGCAATATGAGAGTGCGGTTTGAAAACGCTTTCTTTCACACGATGCAGTCCGAGGCCGATGTACGCCGGAGCATGACGGTGGAAAACGGCGTGATCACAGCCTTCGACAAGGCCGGCCGGCGCGTCAGGACCGTCGATCTCGGCGGTCTGCATGTCTTTCCGGCGATGACGGACGCGCATCTGCACATGACGGACACGATCGCCCTGTCCGCCCTCAGCCTGCAGGTCTGCGCGCTGCGGGACGGCGGCGTCGAGCCCCGCGACCTGAAGGGCGTGGGCGACAAAATCCGCGACTATGCCGCGTCGCGCCCGAGGGGCGCGCTCATCCTCGGGAGTAACTACATCGCCGCAGGCATCGAGGAGGGGCGGCTCCCGAACCGCTTCGAGCTGGACGTATGGACCGGCGGCGGGCGGGCGTGGATTTTGAATCTGGACGGCCATTCAAGCGCCTGCTCCACGGTTTTTCTCAGGGAGCTCGGTCTGGAGGCGGACGCACCGGACGGCATTCTCACCGGAACGGTCCACGACTTCAATCTGGGCAGGATCACCGAAAAGCTTGCCGCTGCCGTCACGCCGCGGATCTTCGGAGACGGCGTCGCGGCGTTTAACAATATGTGTGCCGGGTACGGCATCGGCCGCGTGTGCGCGCTGGAGGGCAAGGAGCACGGCGGACGGGATGCCCTGACGGAACTGGTCGCTTTTTTTGCGCAGCGCTTCCCGCTCTTTGTGCGTCTGTTCCCGCAGTATATGGACGAAAAATATATCGCCCGCCTGAGTCGGCGCATGGGCGCCCGCCGGGTCGGCGGCTGCATGATATGGGAGCTGGACGGCTCCGTCGGCTCCCGCTCCGCGGCGTTTAAAACGCCGTTTGCGGACGGAACGCAGGGTAAGCTGTATTATTCGGACGAGGCGCTTTCCGAAACGGTCCGGCGCTTCGACGAAAGGGGCTATTTCATCAGCGCCCACGCCATCGGCGAATACGCCGTCGAGCAGCTTGTCGGTATTTATGAAAAAGCGCGCGGCCGGCACCGGATCGACCACTGCGAGTTCCCGTCGAAGGAGATACTTCCGCGTCTTTTCAAGCTCGGCGCCTGCCTTACGGTGCAGCCCGGATACGCCTGGGTCGACAAGCGGTATATGAAGGGCTATGTCAAGTGGCTGACGCCGCAGATGATCGCGCAGCAGGTCCCCTTGAAAACGCTATGCGAGCATGGGGTGCTCCTTCTGGGCTCCAGCGATTCCCCCGTGCAGTCTGTCGATCCGTTTCTGCAGATGCGCGGCATGCGGGAATTTTATATCGAGGAGGAGTCGCTGTCCGCCTGGGAGGCGCTGAAGACCTACACGGTCAATGCCGGCCAGATGCTCGGCGAAAGGATCGGCCTTTTGAAGGAAGGCTATGAGGCCAGCTTTTTCACCGTCGACCGCGACCTTCTGACGATCCCGCCCCAGGGCCTGGAAGGCCTCAGGGCGGATGGCCTGTATCTGGCCGGACGGAAATACCGTCCCCTTCGCGGCGGCGTCGGCACGCTTTTAAAGCTGGCTGTGTCAAAAAAGAAGAAAATCTAGCAGCACACGGCGGCACGGGCAAAACAAGCGCCTTTCGGTGCATTTTTATGTAACCCGCCGCGCATGTTCACGGGAAAGCAGCCTTGAAGTGACGACGCCCCCGATAACCCAAACCAACGCGCACACCAGCGCCTGGACGATTGAGCCGAACGGATTTGAGAGGGATTCGGCAAGCCACCTTCCCGGCAGGCACCGTGATAAAAGCACAAGGACATGTGCCCATTGCGGCAGGGCAAAGGACAAACCACTCAGAATACCGTTTAAGAAGGTCAGAACGGGAGCAAGAAACATCAGGCCGATGGTGCTGCGCGCAAGCGATGCCGCGAGCAGCGTTACGCCGGCCAGATTTATAAGATAGACGAGCGTCGGCACCGTGAGCGCCGCCGCTTCGGCTGCCGGGGAATCGGCAATCAGGCAGCACGCCGCGCCGCCCAGAACGTAGCCCGCAAGGCAAATGGTGACGGAGGCTGCGCTCATGGTCAGGACAACCTTCCATTTGTGAGTACCCGTCTGACGAATCCTCGTCTGAAGGCTCTTTTTCCCGACATCAAGGACCCATGTTGCACTCACAACGAAATAAAACACACATATTAAGCCGTACCAGCGGACGAAAGCCGGATAAGCCCCGCCGTCTTCGGCAGTTTTTTCAGCTTCGTTAAGAACAACATGCTCAAGCTTGATAAGCGAACCGCCTGCCCAGACGGCTGCCATCTGTTCCCTTTGCATGTACTCGTCGGAATCAGCATAGTCAAAGCCCTGCTCCAGGAGAAAACCGCCCGTCTGATCGACGGTATACTCCTCCATCCAGAGCATCATGACCGCGTTAATCAAGGGCTCGCTGATAGTCGCCGAAGCCCGGGAGGACGGCGAGGTATAGATTTCAAGCGTATTGCGGAATTCTCCGCGGCCGATCTTCTCAGAAAAATCCTCTGGAATGATAACGACAGCTTCAAGCCTGTCCTGCCGCAGCCGTAAAAGCGCCTGCTCGCGCGGCAGCTCGGTCATGGAAAAGCTGTTGATTTCACGCAGGCTTTTGAGAAAGCGAAGATTGGCGCCTCCCGTGTCCTCCGCAACGACGGCCACAGTCAGGTTCGATTCGCTTTTCCCCTGCGCGGCAAGCGCTATGAACAGCGACAGGGCAATAGCCAGCACAATGAAAACCATGGAGAACAGGTCGCGCAGGCTTGTCGCGAGCCGGGCGCGGTACAGTGAAAAAAAGTTCAGGCGCCGCGCCCCCTTCTATGCAGGCCAAAGAATCCCGCCGGCAGCAAAACCACAGTTATGAAGCCCATTCTTCCCGCCTCCTGCAGGAACACATCGTTGTTGAAATCAAACAAGGCACACGACAGCGCGCGCATGGACGCTCGCAGCGGAAGGTATCTGAAGGCGCTGTCCACCCAATCGGGCAAAGCCCCGGACGGGATGATGGCGCCTCCGGCCGCCGCCATAATAAGGACGAGAAAAAAGCCGGCCCATAGCGCCGTTCTTTCATTCGGGAACCACGTTCCCACAGCGATGGCCAGGGTCGAGTAGCACAGCGAGGATAAAAGCATCGCGGCGAGCATCGCTCCGATATTCGCATGATAACTGCCGCCCATCATGCTGTCGGCCAGGCGAAGCAGCGCCGAAGCCGGAACGACCATGAGCTGCACGAGAAGGATGAGAATCATCCCCGACAGGATCCTGATCCCAAAAAACCGAAAGCTGCCCTGGCCGGAAATCAATCCCCGGCGAAGAATCGCGCCGTTGGCATCCGCCGCGGTGTAATGAATCAGCGGCAGGATCGCCAGTGCGGCGAACAGTGAGAACACCGCGCTCAGATAATACTCCAGGGGCATATATTCACCCATCGGCGAAACGGTGCCGCTTTTCCCAAGCACTTCCCGCCTGTTCATGTACTCCGTGATGGCAATGCTTATCGAATCGTCAAGAAACGCCTCGGCGCCGGTTTGAGAAACGCCCTTTTGAACAAGCAGGCTTTTTGCCGATTCCAGAAGATTCTGGCTTTTCCCCACGGCGGAAAGGGAGCTCTCCAGCGTCATCGTAATCAGCTCGGCTTCCAAGGCGTGCACCGGCGTGCTGTAGATGGACACTTCGACCTGCCTCCCCGCGCGCATGTCTTCAAAAAGACCGGCGGGGATATGCACCAATACGGATACGTCGTTATTTAAGACGAGGGCCTCCCCGGCTTCCGGCGTCGGCACAGGATAGACTGTGACAAGGTCGGAAAGCGCTTGAGAATTAACAAGCTGCGAGATGAACTCGCGGACAGGCTCGCTGCCGTCTTCATCGCAGACGGCAAGCTTAAAATGCAGTCCCCTGGCCGTAAAGATCATCGGCGCGGCGACGGTTGAAAAGACAAATATGATGACAACCGGCGATATCAGAAGTAAAATCACCAGTGCCCTGCGGGAAAAAATCCGTTTTAAGTCATACCGTAAAAATCTCATGTCGTTAACCACGCAGAACGTTCTTGAGCGCCGCATCGGCATTTCTGTCCCCGGCATGCAGCAGAAAGGCTTCCGTATCGCCGAAAAACTTCATGTTTCCAGCCGACAGGACCATGACCCTGCTCACCAGCGGGACGACCTGTTCGGGCGAATGGGAGGAAAGGATCTGTGTGACGCCTTTGCTTTTCAGCCGTGCCAGCAAATCAAGCATTCCCTCGACCTGTTCGGCGTCAACACCGGCGAACGGCTCGTCGAGCACCAGGAGGTCCGGGTCAGAAATGAGCGCCACAGCCAGATTGACCCGCCTTTTCATGCCGCCGGACAGCGCGCCGACTTGTTTGGACAACAGCGTCTTAAGACACAGCACCTCCGCAAGCTCGAGCGCTTTGCGTTTTGCCTCCCGGCCCGGAAGGCGGGACCAGCACAGCAGGTTATCTTTGACCGTAAGCTCTTCAAAAAGCGCAACATCCTGAGGGACATACCCGATCTTGCGCCGCATTTTCACGGCCTTATGCGCGGCGTCGTCCCCGTCGATCCTGAGCCCGCCGACCGACGGCCGGTCGGCCAGCGCAAGGATATTCAAAAGCGTCGACTTGCCCGAGCCGTTGGGGCCGAACAGTCCGAGCACTTCTCCCTGCCTCAGTGAAAAGGTGATTTCCCGCAGAACGGATACGGCTGCGTAATCCCTGCCGAGACTGACGGCGGATAAATACTCCGTGCCCATCAATTCACACAAACAGGAGCAGGAGGGTCCCCAGCGTCCGGGTTGTGGCGGGGGAATGGCTGAATTCTTCCTGATCGATTTCGCCCAGCGCAGCAAACAGCCCGGCCTCGTCCGATGTACTGATCCCGGCGGCAGGCAAAAACTCGGGGGCGTTCACTTTGGCAGCCGCGCCTGACTGCTCGACGGTCATGTCGCAGCTTATATTGGATGTCTCGCCGGAACTCGTAAACGCAAGGGTTCCCGAAGAGGAGCCTTTTGTGCCGTCCGCTGCTTTTTCCTGAACATAGTCTATACTTCCGCTGATTTCCGTCGCTTCCTCATCGCCGGTAGCGGCCCGGTAATAGGAAATATCGGCCGCGAGCTCGGCACCGCCGTCGCCGATCGTACCCCGCGTCGTGACCGTTGTGTTTTCCTGAGGAATCTTACCGGGCGCCACCGTCGCATACGATATCCGGCCTTCGTAGCTGTCGCCGCCGGTATTGATATTTGTATCCTGCATCGTTACGCTGCTTCCGTCAAAGCCCTGGAATGCAATGCTGTTCTGCCGCGTATAGCCGTCTTCAAAAAACAGTAGCTCCATGAAAAAGCTCGTCTGCTCCGTGGCTGTGTATATCCGAAGGCCGATGGGCGCGTCCGTCTGGATAAGCTTTAATTTCATGGTCAGTCCGTCCTGCGGCAGCGTGTCCAGGTCGCGCAGGACCCCGTCGAGGCCGGTAACGGCGTACGTGTCTTCCCCGGTCCCATCGCCTGTGACAAAATAGGACCGGAACGTCGCGTCCTCCCGGATGAGCTCTGCGAAGTCGCGGGTGACGGCCGCCGCCTGTTCGCCCGCCAGCTCGAGTGTGCTTGTCGCGCAGACCACCTCGGAGCCTGCCAGGGTTACGGTCTCCTCCGAGGGCGTGAAGTCCGACTCCTCCGCCCGGGAGAGCAGGGCCTCCATAAAGGTGTCGATGGCGCCGTTCCACTCGCTTTCGCCGGGTTTTGCCTCAGCGGAGCTTTCCAGCACGCGGGTGTATCGGGCCAGCGCCGGCAGCGTCTGCAAGGATTCCGCAACGGCCGGGTCCAGGGTGTGCTGGATCATTTGCTTTTCCACATTGGCGCTTTTGATGAGCATTGTGTCGCCGACGAAATAGACGCCTGCGCTCTGAGCCACCTCGCTGCCGCTTTGAATGCCGATTTCCGTCGAGGCGTCCCCGTTGGACGCGTCTAGGATCGATTCCATTGAAATCGTCAGGCTTTCGCCGCCTTCCTCCGGATTTGTCAAAGTGATAACGGCTTTTGTATAGTCTGAATCTGCCGGCTGAAGCTGCATTCCGGGATTTAACAGCAGATCGAGCTGCGAGGAAGTCAGGCTGTCGCTTTTTTCTACGGCGCTCAAAAGCACCTGCCTGATACCGGAGGCGAACAGCTGGCTCTCGGGCAGGGGCGGCTCTTCGCTTGCCGGCTCCGTCGAAGGCTCGTCCGAGTCTTCGCTCGTCTCTTCCGGCGCGGAGTCATCCGGGCGCGATGTATTGGCGGAAAAACCGGTCGGTTTACCGCAGGCGGAAAGCGCGCCGGCAATGAGCGCAACGCTCAGGATGAATGCGAGCAAGCGATAAATCTTCGGTTTTTTTATGGATGACATATGAATGAACCCCCTTATAAAATGGTTAATAATACTTTGTCTTTACCGCCGTCCGTCGGTGACTTTCCGCCTGAAGCTTAAAAACTTTTCGGAATTGCGATACACAAACCGCTTTTTTGACCCGAGTTCCTTTGACAGCGCGTCGGCGACCGGTTGCCATTTTTCTGCGGTTGGCCGCGTCTTTGCCGCGAAATCCTCCGCCGTTTCCGGCGCAGAGTAATGGGTGGAACGCGCGCCGGTCTGAGAGGCAATCGAGACAAAGGCTTCGGGCACGTCGACCATCGGGCATGCGCGCAGCGGATTGCCTGAAAACGGCTGCGAGGCCCTGAACTTTGTAAGGAAAGGCGATTTCAGCGCTTCGAGCAGCGTCATGTCGTTGATGTTGGAGTCGGAATAGTGGCAGAACGCGCAGGGCTCCACGTCGCCCCTGGCGTTGATATGTACAAACCCGCTGCCGGCCGCGACGCAGCCGTAAGCCAGGTGCCCCGTGTTCCAGAAATCAATAATCGTATAATCATGTCTGTCGCAGTAATCGGAGATCCTTCTCATCACATAAGCGCGCTGCTCGGGAGTGCAGACAAGCGATAAATCAGCGCCTTTTCCGACCGGCACGTAATTGAACAGCCAGCCGAACCAGCACCCGCGGCGGCGCATATCGTCCAGAAACTCATCGCTTGCGATCGTACGGTAGTTTTTTGAGTGATAGCAGGCTGAAAAGGCAAAGCCGATGTCCCTGTCGCGCAACAGCCGCATCGCCTCGAGCGCCTTGTCATAAATGCCGTCGCCCCGGCGGAAATCCGTTTCTTCCTTTGTGCCTTCGATACTGATAGACAGCGTGAAGTTGCCGACCTCCGCCACTTGATCCGCAAATGCGGCGTCGATAAGGGTCGCGTTGGTAAACGCGCTGAAGGTCAGCTTCCGGTGACCGCGGCAGAGCCGAAGAATGTCGTCCTTGCGCATCAGAGGCTCGCCGCCGGACATCACTATGTCGCAAATGCCCAGCTCCTCAGCCTGAACCATCAGCTCGTCAAGCTTTGCATAGCTCAGATGATCGCCCTTCTCGTAGTCGGCCGCCCAGCATCCCTTGCAGCGGAGGTTGCAGCTGCTGGTGGGATCAATCAGCAGCTCCCTCGGAACAGCGCATCGATGCCGGTATCCTCTGATAACCTCTTTGAGGGCAATAAACCTGAACATCGTCAAAGGGGTCAGGATGTTCCTCGGCCGGAAGAACTGTTTGATCCGGTAAACATACTCTTTGTGGTGAGGAAACGGAGGTATCTTTTCCTTTTTCCCGTTGAGCATGAATGATTTCATGTAGGTCCCCCTGTGGTATCAATTAATCTCGTTGATTTTACTTAACGATTTACGGTTGATGAAAAGCTATTCCACCCGTTTCGCGAATACATTATACAGAAAAAAACGTCTGATTCCCTGTTATGACGTCGATTTGTCATTGACTTCGGCGTCAATGACCGGCGTGCTTTACAGTCTGTGACCGGAACACATAGGGAAAGGGCTTGCAAACTGAAATTTTCAGATAGCAAGCCCTTTGTTTTACTTCGCGGCGCTGTTTATCGGTGTTTTCTAACTGTTGAGCCAGGCATCCACCGCGTTTGATATATCGTCGTAAAACTGTTTGTAAGTATCCTTTGTAATAATCTGATTGCTGACGCTGAAGGTGGCGTATGGATCACCCGGCAGCTTCTGATCGGGCCAGATCGTTTCAGGTGTTGCGACCCCGTCCAGCAGCGCTATGAGGCCGCATACGGCCGGCGCGGAATACTGATAGTTGGATATGCCCACGCAGGCCACCCAACAGCCGTCGTAGTTGTTGTCCCACTCGTTTGGCAGCACGTCGCTGCCGACGCAGATGGCGAGCACATTTTGTCCGATGCCGAGGCTTTCTGCTGCGCGTGCGGCGCCCTGGGAGTACTGTTCAAGAGCGGACGTGACAAACCAGTACTTCACCTCGGGATGTGCCGCAAAAACCGCCGCTGCCAGGTCATATCCCGTCTGCGCTTCAAAATTGCCGGTTATGATGCCGTCGCCTTCGTAGATATTTCCGTTGTCGGGGTACAGCTCCTCAAATTTCGCCCGGGCGGCTTCAAAACGCTCATTCAGCTCAACAGCAGCTGAAAACGTAAAATTCATAAGACCCAATTGACTTGTATCGATGTCGCCCCAATACGTTTTATAATTGTCGGAAAGCCATTGGACCATATCCGCGCCGGCAGCCGCATTGTCCACTGTCACGCACGGGGCAAGGATGACCCCCTCGTTGTCCCTCATCGAATTGAGTATCGCGACAAAAGGCACATTGCCTTCATCGAGCACTTCCTTGATCCGCACTGAAATCGTCGGATCAGGCATGATAATAAAGCCATCCGTTCCCTGCGTGATTGAGACTTCAAGATCCTGAATATACTTATCCAGGTCAGTAAAGGAGCATTGGGCTGTGAAATTGTAGTTCAATTTCTCCGAATACTGCTCCATCGCCTTCGCCATATTATCCATAACCGCCATGGGGATGGGATATTCAAAAACAATGTTGTATGTCTTCCTGGAACCGGGGTCGGTCCCGTCGTCAAAAAGTCCGATCGTTTCAGCCGTTATTGAATCCGTGCTGCCGGACGGAGCCGCTGCCTGCGGGGAGGGCGACGGAGCGGAGGAGGCCTGGGGAGACGGCGAAGGCGCGCTTGCGGGTGCCGCGGATTCCGAAGCCGGCGACGGTGTGCCGGGGGCGCTTGAATTGTCCTTGGAATCAGAGCCGGTTGCCGCGCAGGCAAAAAGGGAAAAGACGGTTAAAACAACCAATAGTAAAACGAGCAGTTTTTTCATAATAATCCTCCTTAAAAGAATCCTAAATGACGGTTCAAATTCAACATAGCCGGGCTTCGGCTGTGACGGCGACAAATATAAGCTTTTCCGTTACGGCTTGACAGGCCATTTTTCAAGCGGCACATCCTCGGTAGTGAACACCATTTCGCCGCCCTCGTTTTTCACGATGATCCATTTGAGCCAGTTGGCGTTGTCCATATCCGGGTAATCCTCGCGGAGGAACCAGCCTCTCGATTCCTTACGCAAAGCGGCGGCCCTCAGCTGCATCTCGGCCGACAGCACCATCGCCTCCGCCTCGTGGCAGGCCAGAAGCTCATGGAAGTCTGACGCTTTGAGTGTTTGTGACAGCTCCCTTGCCTTTTCCACATAGCGCAGCGCGGTGGCGATGCGATGCGCGCTCATATAGACCGACTGCTCGACAGGGCCGACGGCCTTTTGAACATAACAGATCACTTCCCTGGCCGAGCAGCCGTCCGCCCGCTCAAGCGGCGCGTAAACGCGCTCCGCCGCGGCGTCGACCTGCTTTCCGTCCACAGCGGGCATCCCGCCGGACTGCGCCGCGTCCGCCGCGCCCCGCGCGCAGACGATACCGGCAAATACGGCGTTCAATATACCCGAACCGCGGTTTCGTCCCGGCGGCGCGGGGACGGCGCCGGGCGCGGCGGAGCCGCAGTAGCTGACGTCGCCGATCGCGAACAGGCCCGGTATCGTCGTCTGCATGTCATGACCGACCTTGACGGGCGACTGCTCGCCTATGAGCATCGGGCAGACCTCCATGTCCCGATCCGCCCCGGCCGCGCTTTCCGCGTTGAGCTTCCAGAAGCTCTGTCCGTAAGGCCGGTCCCAGACGCCGGCCAGTCCGCCGCCGGGGCCTTCCTCGCGCCTGACAACGATCGGCCCCAGGTTGGCCGCGATCTGGTTATACCATTCCGAGACGGCCGTGCTGCTGATATCCGGCTCGGGATTTGTACGGAAGTTTTTCGTAATATGCTCATCATTTTTGTTGTACATAAAGTTCTCGCCGAAGACGATCTCCTGGTGGCTGCGGACCTTGACGAGCTGCGCAAAGTTGCCGAACTCGGGGTTGCGCATCTCTGCGCCGGCCCGGTATGCCGCGGCGATGCCGTCGCCCCGGCCGCTGCTCCACATCGGTCCGATCCTGTAGTTCTGGCTTCCCGTGGCGAGTACGACGGCCTTGGCGTTGAACGTACAGAAGGTACCGTCCAGAATGCTGTAGCCGACCGCGCCGGCAATTTTACCGTCCGACATGAGCAGGTCGGACACGGCGACCTTGTCGAGAATTTTAACCCCTTTTTTCTCGGCCGTCTGCCGCACCTTGAGCGTGATGTCGAGGTCGACGCCGATCATAGCCGTCATCGGTCCCGTCGGGATGACCTGATAGCTCCCGTCTTCTTTTTTGGGAAGACGCGCGCCCCATTCCACAAGCTTGTCGAGCAGCTGATGGTTCATGGCGACATACTTCATCATTAAGTCCTGGTCGCCCAGGAAGCAGCCGATCGCATGTACGTGATAAGCCGCAAAATCCTCCGGTTTCATCCGGTCCAGCTCAAAATACTGCAGGACGCCGCCGCCCTTGTTGGCCTTCCCCGAATATCCGCACGTCTGCTTCTCAACGAGCAGGACACTCAGTTCCGGATTTACTTCTTTTATCGAGACCGCCGCTGTCAGCCCCGCTATGCCGCCGCCGACAACCAGCACGTCGGCGCCGTAATCCTCCCGGCCGTATTTCAGTTTCATTATGCCTGCCCCCTTACAGATAACGGTCAAACGTCTGAAGAAGCTTTTCACTGTCGTAGTCCGGCAGGACCTCGATGCAGTTTTTCTTACAGACGGACGCGCAGTAAAAACAGTGCTCGCAGTCTTCCACATATTTAAAAACGGGCTGCTTTCTTTCCGGGTCCCAGCGGATGACATCGACGAAGCACGCTTTATAGCATAATTTGCAGCCGATACAGTTTTCAGGATTGAATCGTATTTGATGCCTGGTGTCGATCATGGTCGCATCTCCTTTAAAAATTGTCCCGCTCTTCCGGAAAGATTCTGGGCAGAAGGGCCGCGAGATTTGTAAATTCCTTGATATTGTGCAGGTTGAGTGCCCGAAGCGGGAATTCAGGGAATGTCACGCCGTCCGGCAGAGCCTTGATCAGCTTGCCGTTTTGGACGCCGTAACCCATCCAGAACCGGGTACGCAGCTCCACGCCCCCCTCAATTTCCCGCACGAAGTGGCACATGATCGTACCCGGCCGGCCGTCGGGGCCGAGGCCGTTGGCGCACACGATGGTCGCGCAGGCGCCGGTACCGATTTTTGAAACGTCAAAGCCCAGGTCCCCGGGATTCTTGAAATTTATGATAATATCCTCGGGGCCCGCGCCGACGTCTTCATAAACAAGATGGGTCGTATCCCAATACCTTTCCTTGTAGCTGAGCAGGGGATTTCTGCCTTTCTCCTTCTGCATGGATTCGGCGCGGTAATGGTCTTCACGGTCCCAGATGGTGTAGCGCAGATTGTCAAGACCATGCCAGGCAAACCACCAGTCAAACATCTCTCCCGTCACTCCCGGCATTTTGACAAGGTTGGATATGTACCCCGTCCCGTCCGGCATGACGCAGTAACCGATCTCTTCCTCAAAATAACCGGGTTCGAAAAGCCTGTTCCGCTCCTGGACAGGCAGCGCCTTGGCCGGATTTATGGGCCCGGCCAGCACCTTCTGATAATGCTCCGGCGGAGCCTCCGCCATATCTTCCAGGTAATACTTGTAGTAGGATTTCTTTTTGTCAGCTTCGGTGACGGGCACCCATTTCTGTGCCATAAAACAACCGCCCTTTCGAAAAAATCAGCCTCTATCACGTTATCCACCTGATAGAGGCCTCCTTGTTTATATTAACCTGTTGGAAACGTCCTGTAAAATCGATTTATTCTATGGGCTCATAAACGGACCTGAAGAACGGGACGCTAGGGTTGTTGTTTTTACAATTCCATGCAAGGACAAGCTCCAATGACCGCAGCTCTCTGAGCCGCACCATCGTGATGCGGGGATTGAAAGCCGCCGTGTTGTTGATGCTCCCGACGGCAACACCTTTACCGGATTCCAGGTACAGCGTCTGGGCGTTGACGTCCGGGGCATCGAGCACCCGAGGCGTGAAGCCGGCCTTTTCGCACTCCTGCTTGAGCATCGCATTGAGAACCGGCGATTCCCTTTCGGAGACGTTGACGAAGGTTTCATCCCGAAAATCGGCCAGCGACAGCCCTTCCCGATTTGCCAGAGGATGGCTGGCGTTTAGAATCAGCACCGATTCCAGACTGTACAGCGTCCGGAAATCCAGCCACTGCTTATCCGCCACGTCGATCTTCAGGGAAAAGGACAGGTCAATGGCCTGTTCGTGCAGCCATTGTATCAGCTCTCTGTGGCTGCCGCGCCGCAGCAGAAGATCGACGGTGGGATACTTTTCCTGAAACCGGTCGAAAAGGACAAGTGTCCGCTCGTCGATCCGGTCGGAGCCAATGAGGCCGATGCGCAGGGTGCCGGACTTCCCCTGATGAATGCTTCGGGCTTTCTGCAGCAGGTCCTCAAACTGCTCTTGCAGGTTTACCATCCCGTCATACATGACGGCGCCGGCCCGCGTCAGCTGCGTATCCTTGCGCTTGTTGCTGCGGATAAACAGCTCTATTCCCCATTCCTGCTCCAGCATGGATATATTATGGCTGAACGCCGGCTGGGAAATAAACATCTGCGCAGCACTCTCGGTAAAATTCAAACACTGTGCCGCTTTTAAAAAACATTGAATTTGCATGGTGTTCATTGTCTTACCTCATACACGAAGCCGACCGCATCACCGCCGGATTTCACTGCCGGCCAAGTCCATAATAATCAATGCGCCGGGTATTCGTCAATCCCGGCTGACCATTTTCAATCCGTTGATGTCCGGCTGCCGATCCCGTGATTTTCACGGTCTGTAAAAACGTCTTTCACCGACATCGGCTTTCTGCCCGTCAGCGTTTCAAAATCGCCGCTACGGCAGCTCATCTGATCGAGCCGGATCGCCCGGCCGAAGGTTACCATTCCGTCGCTGCAAAATGGGAAAGCCGGGTCCGCCTTCGACCAGTCGCCGTCTGTTTGCCGGGGAACGCCCTTTGAATCAAAAAAGGCCCACATCGCGTCATCGTCGATATATTGATAGATTACCTTCTTCCCCGTCACCCCGGAGCCTATCGCAACAAATTCAGCCATGGTATTGGCCGTCGGGCCGGTGATATGGTAAACCCTGTTTTCTTCGCCGGCTCCGGCTGCGGCGCAGGCCGCCGCTTCGGCGCAGTCCTTTCTGGAAACATGCGCCATCCTCCCGTCGCCCATATTGTTCGTCAATACGCCGCCGGAAGCGGCCGCCTGCTCGAACGAGGCGACCATTGCTTCGCAATACTGCGAATTTCGTAAAATGGTATACCTCAGGGGAGACGACCTGATATAGTTTTCAGTCCATGTATGGTCCGCTATCTCATACGCCTCGTTATTGGGGTCACAGGCGCCGACAATCGAGGTATAAACGATTTTTTTCACCCCCGCGGCGGCCGCCGCGTCGATGGCGTTTTTATGCATCATGCGGCGCTTGTCGCCAACCTGCGGAACTGAAATCAGCAAAATCGTTTCTCCCCCGCGAAAAGCTTCCGAAAGCTGCCCGGGGTTTGTGTAATCGGCCAGCCTGGCGTCGATTCCCTGCTTCTTAAACTCTTCGTTGACCGCTTTGTTCGGACTTGTGAATATCAGGTCACTTTTATCCATTTTATTCAGAATACTTCTCGCGGCACATCCGCCGAAATTGCCGTCCACGCCGGTCATGATGACTGTACCCATAAAGACCTCCTAAAAATTATTATGTTTTATAACCACTTCAGGAAAACCGACGCGACCTGAACGCCGGCGCACGGAACCCAAAGCGCTATCACGTCACCGCTGCGAAAAGCGCCTTCTTTCGACAAATCGGCAACATCGATCAGCATATCTGCGCAGGCCGTATTGCCGACCGTCTTCTGCGTATTTTTCAGCGTCTCGGCTTTCATGCCGGCTTGAACCGCGTCCTGTCTCCAACCGTCAAGCAAATCGCCGATATGCGCCGTCACAATGTGGTCAATATCCTCGAGCCGAAGCCCGGCTTTCGCGGCCGCGCGCCCCAGGGTGTCCGTCAGGAAGCCTCTGCCGCCGGCGATTTCCCGCAGCATGGGATCATGCGAGACAAGATAAGCGCCGTATGTATCGTTCATCTCCGCCTCAAAGCACAGGTCCCGGTTATTCGGCATCCGTACGGGACCGTAATCGCCGTTGAGCGTGCCCGTTGTTCTCGGTGTGACGGCATATGTCTCAAAATGAAAGCCGGCGAGCTCACATTTCAGGTTTTCCGCTGAAACGATCGCCGAGCCCGCGCCGTCGCCCAAATGCAGGCTCCAGGGCTCCGTGAGGTCGGCGCCAAACCCATATTTCCCGCCGATCTGAGCGCTGGCGGCGACGAGGAGGACTCGCCGGCAGGCGCCGCTGCCGACATAGATTCGGGCCAGATTCATCATGCTGAGACTGCTGACAGTATTGTCATGAATATTCCGGGCAATGATCTCTTTTCGCAATCCCAGGTTTAACTGGAGGTATGCCGCCAGAAGAGGCATGAACTGCTTGCCGCCTGTCTGGGTGACGAGAAGCCCGTCGATATCCCCGGGGGACAGGCCGGCTTCGTCGATGGCCTTTTGGGCTGCCGATAACGCCATGTGCTCCAGCGCGCCGGGATCTTTCAGGCGGCGCACCGTTGTCGGCGCCGTATCAAGCAGAGTCCGCGCTTCCTCAGCGGGCAGCTTGGCGATTTCGGGTTCGAGATACTTATAGTAGTCTTTGACAGTCAGTTTTTCGCCCGGGAGATAGCTGGCGAAGGATTCCAGACCAATTTTCATACTCCATAACCCCCATTACAGCCAACGCAGCATCAGGCCGCCGAGCGACACCCCCGAGCCCGGCACCCAGAGCACAACGACCGAGCCTTTCCGAACGACGCCTTGCTCCACGAAATACAGCAGATCCAGCGGAATATCCGTATGGCCTGTGTTGCCGTATTTCAGCCTGAGATTCTGAAAGGCATCCTCCCTGCCGCCGCAGGCGACAAGGTCTCTTTTCCAGGCCGCTTCGCAGTCCCCGAGGTGATGACAGATCAGCGTGTCGATTTCGGATGGCCGAAGCTGAGCCTGATCGCACATCCTTAGGAGACTGCCGGCCAGATAGCCCGGTTCGGTCGCCACCTTGATATAAGATATATCATCCATGCGGAAAAATGGCCCCACGGGGCACGGGGACCCGGCCGCCTCCGCCAATTCCGGATTTCGCAGCGGGGAGATATCGCCGCATGCCGAATGATATCCCCGCCCGTCAACGGCCGTATCATAAGCCAAAAACTCACACTTCAGATTTTGGCCGGAGACGATTGCGGCCGCCGCTCCGTCGCCGAAATTGGGCGCGATCGGGTCGGTCATGTCCGTTGTGGACCAGGGCTCTCCGCCGGCAAGAGCCGCCGAGGCGACGACAAGCACCCGCCTGGCCTCACCGGTTTCCACGAGCATCCAGGCAACCTGCAGCAGGTTTACAAAGCTTGCGCAGCAGTCGGCCGCATTGAGCATCGGTGTGTCGCGTCTCAGGCCGAGCTCTTTATGCAGGCTGACCTCCGCTCCGAGAACAAAGTCAATATCCCGGCCGGCCAGGCCGCTTTGCTTCAAGGCCGCCTGCGCGACCTCAATGGCCATATTGAGAGCCCTGCCGCCCTCGCGGCCCGTGTAAATCCTGACCTCATCCGGCACAATGGAGAAGGCCGCGCGCTTTTCGGGCGGCAGCTTTTCCAGGGCCGGCCGCAGGTAGGCAAAGCGCTCCTTCGTCAATACAAGCTTCGGCGTATGCCTGACAAGAGCTTCAAAACCAACGGTCATGGTATATCCCCTTCCGTCCATTACAATCCTAAAGCTTAAAATGATCGCCGCCGGCGAAGGATGCCCCGCCATCCACGACAAATTGCGACGCGGTCACCCAACCCGCTTCGTCCGACGCCAAATATGTGGCGCAATAGGCGATATCCTGCGCCGTGCCGATCCGGTCGCATAATAAGCTGCTCAATAGATTCCGAATCGCTTCCGGATCCCCGCCGTCAAGCCTGCAGCTGTCGGGTGTCATGCCGGTATCGCAGGGGCCGGGGCAGATCACATTCAACCGGACGCCCTGAGGCGTATATTCCCTGGCGAGGTTTCTGGTCAGCATGGCGATGGCGGCTTTAAAAGAACCGTAATAATAAGCATAGGACTCGGGCTGGTAGACGGATATGGATGCGATATTGGTCACGGAGGATTTTCCGCTTTCAACCAGGCAGGGCAGAAACTCGCGCATCATCCAGACCGCGCCGCGGTAATTCGTCTCGAACAGCTTTTGCATATCCTCGTCCGTTTGATTCATAAAGCGATCAAGGACGACTATGCCCGCGGCGTTCACAAGCGTTGTGACCCTGCCGTACCGGGCAAGCGTCTCTTCTTTGACTCTTATGATATCTTCTTTTTTCCTCAGGTTACATGGGACGAACAACGCGTCGCCGCCGGCGGCTTTAATATCGGCAACAGTTTCTTCCCCTCCGGTCCGATTGAAATCGCAACCGACGACCTTCGCCCCCTCCCCGGCAAACATTTTGGCCACGGCCTGCCCCATGCCGGACGCGACGCCTGTTATGACGGCGACTTTATTCTCGAGTCTCAAGCGGTACATCATTCACCTCAAAAATTTAGAATTTTGTTCTAGAATTAGATTACAAAATTTAACGCGCAATGTCAACGATGACTTTACTAAATCTTTGCGGTGCGTTATGATGGGGCTATCTGGCGCAAGGAGGATCCATCCGTGTCAAAAATCCGCGAGAAACAATCAAAACGCCGGGCCGAGATCCTGGAAAAGGTTATGGAATTACTCAAGGCCAAACCGTTTGAGGAAATCACTGTTGTGGACATATGCCGGGCTTCAGGTATTTCTGTCGGCAGCTTTTATCATTATTTCAGGCGGAAATCCGAGCTTTTGACCGGAATGATGGGTCTGATCGATTTATATATGCTTGACCGGGTTTTTCCCCTGATGACCGGCCGGAGCGCTTATGATAACCTGAAGGTCCTGAGCCGGGGCTTTGCGTCCTATATTGATGAAAGCGGTATTGAAGTGTCCAAACTGATCTCGAAGAGCGACCCGACCGATTACAGCCTGGGCAGCGAAACCAGGCCTCTGCATGAAAAAATCGAAGAGATACTCTTAACCGGCCAGCAAAGCGGCGAATTCAAAGCTGAATTGAATCCCGAAAAAACCGCCGATCTGCTTATAATCGCGCTGAGCGGCGTGGCCGTCGACTGGTCGCGCAGAAACGGAAGCTACTCGATCAGGGAACGACTGGAAGAATTTACTGATCTTTTCTTCAAGGCGCTCTTAGACAAATAGACTGGAGCTTGTTGCTGCCTTAAACGAAGCATCCCGCCGTAATCCTCTTACGCGGGATGCCTTGCTTTTCTGTTAAACATTCCTTCGCTTCATCCCGGGATTGCCGTGCTTGCCCTAGTCGCTTTTCGCGGCTTTCTCCTTGCGGAAGGTAAAGGTGATGAGGAGCGTAACGACCAGAAGGATGCCGGCGATGATATACGCCATATTATAATTCTTGCTGGCGTCGAAAACAGCCGCCGCTGTCATGGGTCCGATGACGCCGCCGAGTCCCCAGCCGGTCATGATCAGGCCGTAATTGACGCCGAAGTTTTTCATGCCGAACAGGTCCATGACGTTTGCCGGGAAGACGGAAAAACCGGCGCCGTAGCACAGTCCGGCCACCGCGATACCCACCGCCAGCAGGGCGATGCTCCCGTAAAACGTAAACAGAAGCATGTTGACGGCCTGCAGCCCGAAAATGATCCGCATCAGGTTGATCCGCCCGATCTTGTCGGACACGGTGCCCCCCAGAATTCTGCCGGCGGCATTGAAGACGGCCAGCAGGATCACCATATAAAAGCCGCCCTCCCAGGATATCTGGAACTTGGCGATGTTGGCCGCGTGCGCGATGATCATGAGGCCCGCCGACGATGAAAACATAAACATGATCCACAGTCGGTAGAAGCTGAAACTTTTGAGGACATCCTTGAGGCCTTTATCCGGAACCGGCGTCGTTGCAGCTTTCTGAGCCTGCTTTTTTGCCGTCTTGTCGCTTTGTGGGATATATCCCGCGGGCGGATTTGTGAGGAACTGGGACAGTACCACCATAAGGACAAGCGCGCCGATACCGATGTAAATAAAGGTCTTTGATATGCCGACAGACTGGAGCAGCGAATTGGCAAGCGGTGAGTACACAACAGCGGAAATCCCGATGCCGGCAACGGATACCCCCGTCACCATTCCCTTTTTTGCCGGGGGAAACCACTTGACAGCCGGAGGAACCGTCGCAACATTCGCTGTTCCGATGCCGGCTCCGGCGATGATGCCGAAGGTGACAACAAGCATAACCGGACTCAGGAATATACCTGAAAGAATAATCCCGATCCCCAATAAAACAGAGGCAATCGTTGCCGTGATTCTGGGCCCCTTTGTGTCCTGGAGCTTTCCGAATATCGCCATGGCGATGACAAAGGTGACCGTTACAACCGTGTATGGGAGTGAAGCTTGCTTGCTGGTCCAGTTAAGGTCATTGACGAGTGATTTGCTGATGATGCTCCAGATATAAAGAATCCCAATGATCAGGTTTATGCAAAAGGATACGCCCAGGACAGCCCAGGGCTTACGTCGCGATGTTCCACTCATGATGTTTTGTTCCACCTTAATTTCATGTTTTACTATCCTAAACCCAAAGGCTATGCTTCGCGGGTCAGGTTGCGGATCCAGCGGTAGCGGTTGACGACGATGGCGTTGGGGATGCATTTGAGGAATTGGTCGGATTTCAGCAGTATGAACGTCACAAGCGGCGGAAAACGAAAGATAAAGGCGCTCAGCGCGGACATCGGGAGCACCCACAGCCAGATAAACAGCGTGTCCACGATGAAGGCGTAGCGCGTGTTGCCGCCGCCGAGGATGATTCCCGACTCCACGGGGAATAAGTAGGCAGTGCCCACCACCGTTATGCACAGCACCGTTATGAAGGCGCGGGCCAAATCCTCCGTTTCGGGCGTGAGTATGTAAAAACCGAGAACAATGTCTCGCAGGAGGTACAAAACAAGCGCGGTCAACAAGCCGTTGACGATGTAAAGCAGCTGCAGCGTGCGCGTGTAGGGCTTCACGAGCTCCGTTTTCCCCGCGCCGACGACGTTGCCCATCATAACGCCGCTGGTCCAGTTCGCGCCCAGGGCGTACACGCCCAACACCTGATGAACGACGACCGCGATGCTGTTGGCGGCTATGACCGTTCCGGAGAGGTGGCCGAGGATCACCGTCTGCATGATCGTTCCTATTCCCCAGGAAGCGGCGCTGCCGATCACCGGGAAGGCCGCCTTGGAGAAGTCGCCGAGGTAGTGCGCATCCGGCCGGAAGAATTCGCGCAGCCGCATGCGCAGCTTTTTGTCAATGAAGCGCACGTAGACAAGCGTTATGACCAGTTCAAGCGCGCGGGCGATCAGCGTCGCCGCCGCGGCGCCCCGTATGCCCATTTCGGGCGCGCCCCAATTGCCGTATATGAACATATAGTTGAATACGATATTGGTCAAAAGGCTGACAGCCGAGATGATCGGCCCGATGCTCACGGTCCGGACGCCGCGCAGAGACATGACCAGCGCGCTTTGAAGCGGGAAAGTGATGTAGGTGAGGCTCATCAGCCGCAGGTAAGAAACGCCGTCCTCCAAAACGGCCGGCTGATTGGTCATCAGGCCGATGACCGCCCGGGGCCAAAAGAAAGTCACGGCGCCAAACAAAAGCCCGGCCGCCGCTGCAAACTTCATCATCAGCGCGATAATGCGGCGGATCGGTTCGGTTTCTCCCTTGCCCCAATACTGGGAAACGAGTGCCAAAGCGCCCGTGCCGATACCGTTCACGCTGACCATCTGAAGCAGGTATTGGATCTGATTGACAAGGGAGGCGGCTGCAATGGAGGATTCGCTGTAGCGGCCGAGCATCATATTGTCCGCCAGATTGACACCGAAGGCCAGAAGGTTCTGCATGGCGATCATGGCGGTGAGCGTGACGAAGGTCTTGTAGAATTGTCTATCTCTTACAAGCATAATAGACTTTACTCCGAATCGTATGAAAGCAGGTTTCGTTCAGCGGTTCGGCTCCCGGCCCCGGAGCTTGACGGGACCGTACGGTCGGGTCATGCCTGGGCAAACAATTGCTTCGCCTTGAACAGCAGGCAGCCGCCGCTGCACGCGCCGAGTTCGCGCTCGGAGCAGTCCCTGCACTCGTCCGACGTCCACAGGCTGTGCGCGGGCCTGTCCACTGTATTGATATAATAATCCCTGAGCTCTCCGATACTGCGAAAATCACGGATATCCTGCTTTGTATATTCGGACAGGCCGAAGCACCGTATCGCGCGCAGATCGGGCAGGATGTCGATGACCGGCGTGCAGTTATGCGTCTCGCAGACGATGGAGCGCTCCCAGAACTCGTCCGAGTATCTCTTGGATAAAGCGGAGTAAAAGACTTCTTTGGCGGCCATCACGCTGTCCAGCTGATCCTTTGTCAGCACGCAGCTGGGCAGAAAGTTGCAGTCAAAGCCCGTGATAACGCCGCAGCGGATCATATCGCAGACAAAGCGCATCGCCACAAGTTTCATCTCATGAAAATATTGAAGCGGACTCTTCCCGTTCAATTCGCCCTTCTGCGGCACGGATATGGACATCCTGATCACGTCGAATCCCATCTCTTGCGCAATCGGGATTACGTAGGAATAATCGAAATCCGGCTTGTAGATATTCACGCTGAGCCTGAATCTGCCGTCGCCGGAGTGGTCGTCCTGAAAGCTATAAAGGTTGCGCACCATCTTCTCAAAAGCCTTCGCCCCCATTTCCTCCGGGGAGTTGCAGTTGACAAGCATGCGAAACTTGGAATGCTCAAGGATCTCCGGCGCCAGGCGGTCCAGCTCCACCGCGTTTGTGTATATCATAACATGTTCGGTCCTGCGATCGCCGAGCGCGATGCGCAGAGCTTCGTCTATATATGTATAAAGCAGCGGTTCGCCGCCGATAATGCCCACCTGACGCTCGCTTTTGTCGCCGAGGACAAAGTCCAGCGCCACCCGGAAATCCTCGAGCGTCATCTCCTTTGGAGCCTTATTTACAAATTCTTCTGCAAAGCAATAGGGACAGCGGAGGTTGCAGGCCTCGTTGACCATGATATTGGCCATTGAATGTTTCCCCTTTCAGCTTGAACAATTATCCAATATCGGATCATTGAGGTTTTGTATAGGATCAGACATCTTTTTTCCAGATTTCAACCAGGAGACTGGCGATCCAAAGTAATCCGAAAAATCCGCACAAGACGCATTGCCACACATAACCGATCGTCGTGAACGGGTATATGCAGGTAAAGGCGACCAATAATAAAACGATTATAACAAAAAAGACGATACTCAGGGTCCTGTTAACATTTTTCATTGGGTCAGCTCCATAAACATTTTCGCCGATGGAACAGAAAAACGTTTAACATTTTTGAAGAAAAGGTCGTAGGCTGGTGCGCTGCCTACGACCTTTCCCGATCAGTTAAGCAAGAGGGATATCCCCCAGGTTGATATCGGCAGCCGCCGTGTCAAGATCATTGAGGGACTTGGTTTTGCCGTCCGCTTTGATCTCCAGGCTGTATTTGCCGTCCGGGAGGTCTTCGAACCAGAAGTCGCCGAAATGGTTGGTATCCGCGGTGTATTTTTTGCCGCCCGCTGCTGTGAGCGTACATTTGCCGCCGATGACAACCTCGTCCGCCGCCGGATCGAAGACGGTGCCCGCGATGAACTTCTTGGGCAGGCCCTTGTAGTAGACGCGCGGCTTCATCTTGTCCGCAATTTCAGGCTTGTAGAACTCGGCGTTCTTGATGAATTCCTTCGCTTCCGCGGAGTCTTCATCGACGATCCGTATGCACAGCGTCGGACAGTTGTCGGAGCATCTGGTCTCTTTCCAGCCGGCGTCAAGCAGATGCGCGCAGCCCGTGCACTTCTGAGCGATGTTCAGGTCCTCGTTGAAGTAAATTACATCCTCGTAGGGGCAGGCTTCCAGACACTTGCGGCAGCCGGTGCACTTTACAGGGTCGATGATGACAAGGCCGTCGTCCCTCTTGTAGATGGCGCCCTCGATGGGGCAGGCGTCCTTGCAGGTGGGGTTGTCGCAGTGCATGCACATCCCCGGTCTGTACGCGACCTTAACCTTGGGAACCGTGCCGCGGATCTTCTCGTGCAGCTTAAACCAGAACTGGCCGATCTCAGGCTCGGGCTTGGCTATCGGTGTCCAGTCGTTGGCAACGTGCTCGTCCTTGCAGGCGATCTGGCAGCTGTAGCAGCCGTTGCAAATACCGGTATCGATCAAGAATACTTTCTTTCCCATTATACGTTCCCCCTATCAACCCATGCCGTAGCTTTCAAGCCGGACGCACGGTCATATTGACGGTTCCAGGCCTCGGGATATTCTGTTCTCCACTTGTCGTACTCGTCCATGCTGACCCGCTGCACATCGACCAGGAACGACGTGGTCGCCTGGCCCCCGGCATGCCTGGACGTCAGGCCCTTCGGCGTGATGAGGTTGATCGCGCCGCCGCGGTCCAGCTTGCCCGGGATGATGATGTCCGTCCGGGCGCCGTGGTCGACGGAGATGGCTCCCGGCATGATGCGTTCCATGACCAGGGCCCCGCACAGCACGATGCCGCGCTCGTTGAACACCTTGACGATGTCGCCGGTCTTGATGCCTCTCTTTTCGGCATCTTTCGGATTGATCCAGCAGGGCTCGTAGAGGTATCCGTCAAAGCCCCTGACCTTTCCTGTCATCGCTTCCTTTGTCCATGGAATATCGTCGGCCTGCGCGTGTACGCGCCATCTCGGATGGTTTGTGATAATGAGAAGCGGGTAAGTCCGGGCCCTCGAGCTGGACAGACGCTCGTCGTGGGTAATGCCCTTCTCGATCCACTGCGGATACGGCGGGCGCTCCTCGTCGTTCGGGAAGTACTTCTGAAGATTCGTGGAGCAGAACTCCAGTTTTCCTGTCGGTGTCGGCAGCGGATTCTTCACGGGATCCTTGTAGAACTCGTAGAGACCGGCGGGGAGCTTTTTCCAGTTCTTGGAGACCGGGATGACCATGTAGTCCTTCTCCTGGAACTCTTCCCACGACGTGATCTTGTCGAAGTTCATTCCCTTGTAGACGCCTTCCACATACTCGTCAACCGTTCTGCCTATGGTGACTTCCTTTTCCATGCCGAGCTTCTTGGCAATCTCGACAACGGCCTCAAAGTCGCTCTTCGAATCGCCGACCGGCGAGATCGCCTGGCGCATGTTGAGCATGGCCTGGAAGTGTTCGCCGTCGCGCACGCACGGCATGACGTCGCTCACTTCAAGAGTGGTGTTCGTCGGCAGGACGATGTCCGCGTAGATGCAGTCATTTTCCAGCCATGGGTGCTGGGCCAGGACAAACTCGATCTGCGGGCTGCGGATCGTCATGCCGATGTCGAAGCCGTCGCCCCAGCAGGTCTGACGGCACGGCGTGTCCGTCCAAACCATGTGGATCGGGGTGCCGTCATAATCGATCTTTTCATACGTTGTTTCAAGGTCCCTGTCGTCATGTTTGAGGTTCGGCTTGTCTTTGGCGGAACCCTGTATCATGCGAAGGTCGCCTTTTTTGCACGGGTAGGTATACTTGACGCACTGGTCGATGGGCTCTTCCTCGTGGCCGCCCGTACCCCAGAATTCAAGGTACTTGTCTGTGCCTTTTTTAATCGCCTCTTCGATCAGGGTCTTCGGTATGAGCTGCTTGCCCCATGCCTGCGGCGTGCCGCGGTGCGGATTGAAGATCCTTTCATGGAGCACGGGATCCTTCTGCTTGATCGTTTCAAAGGTTCCCGAATACTCCTGGAAGCCTTTCGAGGTGTCGGAATTCGCGATGTCATAGTTCAGCTGGTCCCACGTGATGTTCTTCGGCATGCCCATGTAGGCGATCTGGGCATGGTGCTGACCCGGCTTGCCCAGGCCCTGCATGCCCAAAAGGATGACCTCAAGGCGCGCGGGTTCCGTGGCGTACGGCCCGCGGATATAACCGCCGCCGAAGTAGTGGCCGACGGAGGTTGCTCTCGTCGCCCAGCGCCGGGCAAGAGCCTTGATCGTGTAGGAGGGGATTCCGGTCTTCTCGGCAGCCCACTTCGGAGTCTTCACGACGCCGTCCACCTTACCGAGCACGTAATCCTCTATCTTGTCCATTCCGACCGCGTGCGTGGCGACGTACTCTTTGTCGTATGTGCCTTCCGTGACCCAGGTATAGATGATCGCCAGCTGGAGGGCCGCGTCGGTATTCGGGAGAACCGGGATCCACTTGCTGGCGTGGATGGCTGCGGAATAGTTCAGGTCGGGGCAGATATAGACCTGCTCCATGCCGGCCTGCTGCCAGAAGAACATCAGGCGGCTGGCAAACTGCCCGCGGAAGCCCCAGGGGGTGGTTTCGAGGTCGCCGCCCTGGACGATGAGCAGCTCGGTGTTTTCTGTCATGTCATTGACAAGGTTTTCAGCGGGAGCCATGTTGCCGATAAAGCCCTTGCCCCATACGTGCTTGGCGCCCCAGTACCAGCCTTCCCAGCTGTCGGGGTTCCGCACCTGCTGGGTGAAGCCGCCCATCTTATCCAGAAGCAGCGTGCAGCAGCCGTGCGGCGCGTGGATCAGCTTGCTTTCAGAGTGACCGTCGCACTGAACCAGGATGGACAGGGGGCCGTATTGCTTATGTACGCGCCTGATTTCGGCGGCGATGAGATCCGTCGCCTCGTCCCAGGAAATGCGCACAAACTTGCTGGAGCCGCGGTTCTGGGGATTGCGTTCGCCGTTCGGGTCCCAGTCGACGCGTTTCATCGGATACGGCACGCGGTTCGGGGAGTACGTCCTCTTCTTGTATGCCAGACCCCAGGGGGGCGGCACCGACTTGCTGAGCGGCTTGAATTTTATGCCGTTGCGCTCCATCTCCCATGGATTGAAGCTATCGTAATCGTACTTCGAATCATAGTGAAGCGGCCGGATGCGGACGACTTTCCCGTCCTTGACGTCGACATGGGCGGGGCAGGCTCCGAAGATGCCGCCGCTCAGGTTGACAGCCTTTACAACGGTCTTATCGGCTCCCGCGTTCGGGGGTGCTGTACCGGGACTTGCTTTGGGGCGATTGTTTTCTGACACGTGATTACCTCCATTCGTAATTTCTGTTTCTTCCTTTACTCACGTATTGAGCTACCGCAGATTCCATCTCTTTTTTGTGTGTCCGGCAACATCTCCTTGTCGTTAATTTGTTCCCGAATGAGAATAATTCGGAGAGTGTCAACACGACTATTTAAAATTTTGTATTATGTTATACAAAATATTAAATATTGATTTACACCATTCTATTTCTTAATAATAGCACTCCGTAAGCATAAAATCAACCACATAATGTAGCAAATAAAACATCGAAAGTTGTCTATTTCTCATAAAGCAAAGAGACCAGGCAAGAGCGTGTCCTACAGCGACGAATCGCGGAATATTACCCGGATGCTTGACCGCAGTATGAACAGGTGTTATAATCCTCCATAAATCGGCAACCCAATTTAGCATTTGTTCGGATATTTATTGGGGGTACAACATTGGACATTGAGAATCTGAAATACTTCATTTCCGTGGCGCAGCTTCTGAACTTTTCCGAGGCGGCCAGACAAAACAATGTGCCCCAGCCGAAAATCAGCCGGAGCATACTTGAACTGGAAACGCAGCTGGGTGCCAAACTTTTCTTTCGAACAAACAGAGACGTTTCTTTGACGCGCGAGGGGGAGACATTTTTACCGTACGCGATTGATCTCGTGGATCTGTCGGCCAAGGCTTCCGATATGGTCGAACAGGTCCATAACGGACGGACCGGATATCTCTCCATAGCGACCGTTTCCACCACCAGCCGCACCCTGGCATCGTTTCTGTCGGTATTCTCCACGCAATATCCCGATATCATCATTGATATTACCCAAAACACCGGCAAAGCGCAAATGATGGCAATGGTGGAAAACAGATTTGATTTTCACTTTGCCCATCTGTCCATGCTTCCGAAGGACGGGCGCCTGGATTATGTTGTAACCCACCGCGACAAGCTCGTGCTTGTCGTGCCGAAAGGCCACAGGCTGACACAGGGCAAGCTGGATTTCAACAAGCTGTTTCAGGAGAAATTCATTATGATTTCAGAGCCTGAAAGCCCCCAGCTCTACAGCGAAGTCATGGCAGTTTGCACCGCCCACAACACAATACCGAAGGTCATTCACCGTTATGATAAGGCGGAGTCGGTTCTGCTTTCGGTTGGTTCGGGGCTTGGCGTCGCCATACTGCCGATGGGTCTGACAAAAGCTTTTCTGCCCGATGCGGTCGATGTCATACCGCTCGACCCGGAAAGCCCCGAAATCGATTACGTCTGCGCGTGGCCCCGGCAGAGTAAAAATCCGTGCTCTAAAATTTTCCTGGATGTCATAAGAGAATATTTCCCATCCTCGCAGGAATAACGAATACGTACATATGGCCTGAAAACAGGCTGCCAAACTTCATTGAAGAGCTCCCGGGGAACACTCAAATCCGTCGTGCATGGGCGTTATTGTTCCCCGGTCCATGCTTTCTGGAACCCGATATTTGTCTACATTTTTACACCTCGGTATGAAACTTGACTTTTTTTTAGTTATTGTTTATAATAATTAAAAAAGAACCGTCATAAGAATTCCGGTATGAAGGGCTTTTATTTTTTACGTCATGGCGTAACGAATGAAGGCCTTTTTTTAATACGGTTTTTATACGGGTTTAAACGATTGCGGCGTCTATATTAAAGCGGCTGGGTCTGCAAATGATAAGGGAGGAACTGTCATGCCAAAGGAAATCTATATCACGCAAACGGATAAGGAAAGATTAAAAAAAATAATCGATGATGAGATTAAGAGCGGCCGCGACCTGGACAAACCAATGAAAAAACTCAGGGAAGAGATCGAAAATGCAAAGGCAGTCAACTCTACGGAAATTCCCCGAGATATCATAACGATGAATTCGCGGGTTTTGCTCCATCTCAACGAGGAGGATATCGAGGTTACTTTGGTCTATCCGGAAGATGCCGACTGGAGCGCCAACAGGATGTCCGTCCTATCCCCGATAGGTACGGCGATACTTGGATATCAGGAGGGGGATGTTGTTGAATGGGAAGTACCTTCCGGTATCACGGAAATACATATTACAGGGGTTTTATATCAGCCGGAAGCATCTGGCGATTATGATATGTAACAGTTTATGACATTGTCGGCTTCGCGGGCGTTTCGGCCAGGCGCTAATGGGCAGCTGTGACATCCCGGCCGCCCTGTATATCGCATACCGGAGCCTGAATATCATCGTCTTTGCCCGCAATTGCTGCCGCGGACAAGCTGCTCATACAGAGAAACATCCTAACAAAGACTTGTATCGCCGACCGAGTCAACAGGGACACAGAATTTAATATGGGGGCGATTGCGAACCTTTGTGAAAATTGTATAGCCTCCACCGACAAGGACCGGGGTAATGCTGGAAACAGTGTTGCCCCGGTCTTTTTTATTTTCCGGGATCCCTGCCGGCGTTTTCCTTCCGAATGGGACGCTGTTTCACCATATTTGCCAAGGTTTTTTCACAATTCAACGGCGTTCTCGCGGGGCGCGTTCAGACTGTCGCTGAGTCAGGCATTCATGACAATAAGCGACGCATTTTATGCCGCCTAATTGTTAAAATATGTAAATAGGGGAAGGCCGTCTCGGGCACGGCAGCTTGCATGATTCAATTTCATAGAAGTAAATTGAGGGGAAATCATAATGAAAAAGTCAATGACACAGCGCGTTCTTGCCGTTATCCTATCCTTTTTTTTGTTTGTCGTCCTGCTGCCGACAACGGCTTTGGCGGCGGATGTCTCGGTCATCGGGGTTGCTTCCGACGTCCACGGGGCCACCGAAAATGTTTCGGCCTGGCTGGACAACAACGGCAGTTCAATGCAGTACGAGGTTTTTGGCGGGGATCTGAGCAACAGCTGGAGCGCCGCAACAGCGGACACATTACACGCCATTGTCAGCGGCAGGGGCATAACGCCCATTTTCACGATGGGGAATCATGACTGGATGAGCGGCAGCGAGGCTGCATTCGCAGCTGCTACCGGTTGTGCCCGGACCGGGATTCAAAACGATCCGGTCTCGGACGGCTACGCAGTTTACACGCTGGGAGCTTATACAAACGGCACAAACAGCGATTTCCCGACAGCGGATATCGACGCTCTGCAAGCCGTTCTGGAAACGGCCGACCCCTCCGAACCCTTTTTTATCGTATCGCATTATCCGCTGCATCTGGGTGACGGAAGAACGGCTTCGGCCGGCCAGTATACGACGAATCTGCTCAGGCTGATAACCCTGCTGAACGGATATCCGAACGTGTTTTTCTTCTGGGGGCATTGTCACCACTGGTGGTCCGGTACCGAAATGATGAACACGATCAAGGTGGCCGGGGACGAGATCACGCCCGCCGTCTCCGGCGGCACGCCCACTGAGATTGGCTTTACGTACTGCAATTCCGGTCATATGGGCAATGAGCACAATTCGGGCGATCGGGACGGTACCGGCGTGAGGGCAACGATCACCGCGACCGGCGCCGGTACGACGGTCTTCCTGGAGCTCAACAGAATGGACGGAACCACCATCACGTCAAATACAGTAAGCCTGAGCCCCTCAAGCGGAGAAATCGCCACCGTGAATCTCAGCATTCAGGCGCCCGTGACAGGCGCCGCGCCGGATACCGAGGCCGTCGTCTCCGGGGGCGTTGCTGCCGCGGGCCCCGTGACATGGTCGCCTGCGGACAATCCCTATGTATCCGGCGTTTCCTACACTGCCGAGGTGGTTTTGACGCCGGCTGCCGGCCGGTCGTTCACGGCGGCCACGGCCGCGACGGTCAACGGTGAATTCGCGGCGGCCGTGTTTGAACCGGTCGGCCAGACGCTGACCGTGACCTATGCATTCTCTCCAGCGCAGGTTCCGCCGGATACATATATCAAAACGGCAGCGATCACGAGCGGGAACGAATACGCGGTTGTCCTGGACGGCGTCGCCATGAAAAACACCGCGATATCGGTTTCGGAATCGGAGAGCGCTTCCGGTTACGCGTATACCGGGCTTGCGTATCTGACGCCTGCGGTCAGCGGAGACGGGAACTCCCTGACCTTCGCATCCGCCCCGGAGGCCGCTTCAGCGACCTGGACATTTGAGTGCGTCGGTCCGGAGCAGTGGACCATACAAAACGGCGGTCTGTATGTCAGCGCCGCCGAAGGGCGTATTCTGACCCTGGAGACGACGCCCACGGTCTGGACGTACGGACCGCTTGCCGACAGCGGTACGCAGCTGTACGTGCATCTTGCGTCCCCCGATGACGGCGATTACAACCTGTGTTACGGCGGCACCTCAACGGCGGACCTCATCTATCCGTCCACGCACAACCACAACACCCTGACACTTTATGAAAAGCTGAAGCCCATCGATCACATTGCGATTACGGCGCTGCCCAGAACCACATATGACGCGGGTGAAAGCTTTGATCCAGGCGGTATGGCCGTGACCGCTTATTATACCGATGGGACCAGCGCCGGCGTCACCGGGTACACATATGATCCGGACGGCGCCTTAACGGTCACGGATACGTTGATCACGGTGAGTTTTGCCGGAAAAACAGCGTCGATCGCCATCACCGTCAGCGCGGCCCCGGCGTGTGTCTACCGGGAAGCGGCGGAAATAACGGGCGGCGGCGAGTACGCGGTCGTTTTCGACGGCGTGGCTATGACCAATATAGCCAAAACCGAGGATTATAACGGCAATACGTATACGGGATTTGATTATGTCACGCCGGACGTGTGGGGGGACTGTCTGGTTTTCAGCTCCAATGCCGACGCCTTGGCGTCGACGTGGACATTCACGTCGGCGGGGACGGACGCGTGGCATATCTCTAACGGCGGTTATGTCAATGCCTCCGGGGGAAGGACGGTAGTCCTGAGCGAGACGCCAACGGCCTGGACGTACGGCGAGCTGGGCACGTACGGAAGGCAGCTGTACTTTACGGGTGATTACAACCTGTGCTGGGGCGGCGGCTCGACGGCGGACCTCATCTACCCGTCCTCGCACAATCACAACACGCTCACGCTCTATGAGAAGTGCGGCACCCTGGACCGCATCGGGATCACCGTTCCGCCTTCAAAAACCGTCTTTGCCGAGGGTGAGTTCTTCGACACGGCGGGCATGGTTGTCACCGCCTTTTTCTCGGACGGCTCGACAGCTGAGATCAGCGGTTACGCAGTCACCCCCGCCGGCGCGCTGGACGTTTCGGTGACGCAGGTGACGGTCGAATTCCTGGGGGAGAGCGCAGCCTGGCCGATCTATGTGTTCCCCGCCGGCGACATGTCTTATGCGCGGGTCGACACCATGTCGGCCGGGCACAGATACGTCGTCGCGTCTTATAAAAACGAAACGTATTTCGCGCTGACAAACGAGCCTGCGAGCGGCGATTATCTGGCAGGCACGGTCATCACCGTTGAGGGCGATGTCGTCACAAGCGCCGTCGGCAGTTCGATTGTCTGGTCGACGGAACAGGCCGACGCCGGCATGTTCCTGAAGAACAGCGGACAATACCTGGCGCGCGTTTCCGGAGAGACTTATTTCACTTTATCCGCCTCCGTGCCCGAGCTATCACTTGGCGACTGGAGATACTCCGGCAGCAATCGGCTTTATGTCAAAAGCGCGGGCAGCGGGTCGTCCTATTACCTGTACTACAGTACGAGCAACAATTATTTCCGAACAAACAGCAGCGGCAGCTCCGAAGCGATCTATGTCTATGAGCAGACGGCGACGCCGGTGACGCTCGACAGCATCAGCGTTTCGGGCGCTACAACCTCCTATATCGAAGGGCAGGCCTTCGATCCAACCGGCATGGTCGTCACCGCGCATTTCAGCAACGGAACGAGCCGTGCCGTCACGAATTATACATATAGCCCGACCGGCCCTCTGAACGCATCTGACACGGTCGTGACAGTCCATTACTGCGGAAAGACTGTGGATATAGACATCACAGTGACAGCCGACACGTATACGGTCACCTGGATGAATGGAACAACGCAGCTGGAGCGGGATACCAACG
>CAYMLM010000001.1:0-34934 GCA_964391385.1 uncultured Papillibacter sp. | reverse complement strand
CGGCCAGGCTTCCCCTGCATATCGCCATCATTATGGACGGCAACGGGCGCTGGGCAAGGAAACGCGGCCTGCCGCGCACGGTCGGCCACGCGGCCGGAGCGGAAGCGTTCCGCCGGATCGCCAACTACAGCAAGAAGCTCGGCATCCGGTATCTCACCGTCTACGCCTTTTCGACGGAGAACTGGAAGCGCCCGGCCGAAGAGGTCTCCGCCATCATGGACATTCTGGAGAAATACCTGCACGAGGCGATCGAGACGATCCAGCGCGACCATGTCCGGATGTTTTTTTTCGGCGATACGAGCGTTCTGTCGCCGAAGCTGCGAAAGCTGATCGCAGAAACCGAAGAGGTCTCGATGCGTGAGGACGGGGCGCAGGTGAACATGTGCGTCAACTACGGGGGCAGGGACGAAATCTTGCGCGCCGTGCGCGCGTACGCCGCCGCGCATCCCGGCGCGGAGGACCCCGTCACGGAGGAAGAATTCTCGCGCTACATGTACTTTGACGGCATCCCCGACCCCGACCTCATCATCCGGCCGAGCGGGGAGATGCGGCTGTCGAATTTTCTATTGTGGCAGTCGGCCTATTCGGAGCTGTATTTTACGGACGCGCTCTGGCCGGATTTCGACGAAAGGGAGCTCGACCGCGCGATCCTGGCCTATCAGGCGCGGGACCGGCGGTACGGGGGCGTGAGGGGACAAAAAAAATGAAGACGAGAATAATTGTCGCCGCCCTATTCGTCCCGCTGGTCTTCGTCACGCTTTTTTTTCTGCCGGATATCGCCGTCGCCGTTTTCATGTCAATCGTCGCGGCCGCCGCGGCCCTGGAGCTGCTGCGGGCCGTCGGGCCGCCCCCGTCGAAAAGGCTCTACGTTTACGCGGCCGTGTCGGCGGCCGTCATACCGGCTTCGGTACTGACGGGCCTGTCCGGTCAAATCTTTAATCTGGATCTTTTTCTGCTGGTCGCCGTCGTGGTTGCCGACGCCGTCTTCACGTACGGGACCGGGAGGGAAATAAAGCTTAAGCTGGCCGCCGCCGCGATCTTCGGCGGCGCAGTCCTGCCGCTTTTCCTGTCGGCGGTCGTCGGACTCAAACAGCTTGACGGCGGCAGGTATTATGTGCTGATGCCGTTTATCATCGCCTTTATCACGGACGCCGGCGCGTATTTTACCGGCGTTTTTTTCGGGAAGCATCACCCTTTCCCCAAAGTCAGCCCGAAGAAAACGGCCGAAGGCTGCGTCGGCGGCATCCTGATCGGGATCGCCTCGATGGCCGTCTACGGCGTCGTCCTGAAGTGTGCCGCCGGGTTTGCTGTGAGCTTTCCCGCCGTCGTCCTGTACGGCTTTCTCGGCGGCATCGCAACGGAGCTGGGCGATCTGGCGTTTTCGCTCATCAAGAGGGTCTTCGGCGTCAAGGACTACGGGAGGCTGCTCCCCGGCCACGGCGGCGTGCTGGACCGGTTTGACAGCATGTTTTTCGCCGCGCCCGTCGTGCATATGCTCGTAACCGCGCTGCCGGCGTTTTAAAGTAACCCTCGGAATCCGGCCGTACTTGATTTGTTAACATTCCCGCGGATATAATACGATATATTGGGCGTCACACATCAGACTCGTTCGGCGGCCTGAAGATGACGCGTATTTTTTATCCGCGCTGAATATGTTTAAGATGACGGGAGCGGCGGAACGCCGCAAGAGGTTTTGACGTGAATCAAAAAGTATCGCTTTTAGGCTCGACCGGCTCGATCGGGCGGCAGACGCTCGAGGTCGCGGACGCGCTCGGGCTCGAGGTCCGCGCCCTGAGCGCCAAAAGCGATATCGGGCTGCTCGAGCGGCAGATCCGGAAATACGGGCCGGCCGTGGCCGCGGTCTACGACGAGGGCGCGGCGCGCGACCTGGCGGGGCGCGTGAGGGACACGCGCGTCAAGGTCGTCTCCGGCATGGGCGGGCTCGTCGAGGCCGCGACCGTCGGCGACGCCGGCACGGTCGTCACGGCCGTCGTCGGGACCGTCGGGCTCCTGCCGACGCTGGCCGCCATACAAGAAGGCAAACGCATCGCGCTGGCCAACAAGGAGACGCTCGTGTGCGCCGGGGAGCTCGTCATGCGCGCGGCCGAAGAGCGCGGCGCGGAGATCCTGCCCGTCGACTCCGAGCACTCGGCCATTTTCCAGTGCCTTTCAGGCAGCGGCAAAACGTATGAAAAAATTCTTCTGACCGCGTCCGGCGGCCCGTTTCGCGGGAGGACCGCGGACGAACTTCAGAAGGTGACGATAGAGGACGCGCTCAGCCACCCGAGCTGGCGCATGGGGCGCAAAATCACGGTCGATTCCGCAACGCTCATGAACAAGGGCCTCGAGTTCATCGAGGCCATGCACCTGTACGGCGCGCGGCCCGACCAGATCGAGATCGTCGTCCACCCGCAGAGCATCGTGCACTCCATGGTCCGCTTCGCGGACAACTCGGTCCTCGCGCAGCTGTCCGTACCGGACATGCGCCTGCCGATCCAATACGCGCTGACGTATCCCGAAAGGCGCGCGTCCCTGACGCCGCCGCTCGACCTCACGCGGCTCGGCGCGCTGACGTTTGAGAAGCCCGACTATGAGACGTTCCGGTGCCTGGCCCTCGCGCTGGACACGGCGCGGATACGCGGGACGGCCTGCGCCGTCATGAACGCGGCCAACGAGGCGGCTGTCTCTTTGTTTTTAGAGGGCAGGATCCCGTTCAGTCAGATATACGAATGCGTGGCGGCCGCGCTGGACACGATACAAAACAATGAAAATCCGACGGTCGCGGAAATACTCGCCGCGGACGCGGAAGCCAGACGGTGCGTCTTCGAGTATAATGGGTAAGCGCCGCTTCGGCGCCTGATAACCCCGCAGAAAGGGTTGAACCAGATGTATATTGTGATAGCCATACTCATTTTCAGCCTGCTCATCGTCATACATGAGCTCGGACATTTTATGATGGCCAAGGCTTTTCGGGTCAACGTCATCGAGTTTTCGATCGGCATGGGGCCGAGGCTGCTGAAAAAGCAGGGCAAGCACACGCTTTATTCCCTGCGAGCCCTGCCCATCGGCGGCTCGTGCCTGATGGAGGGCGAGGACGAGGAGACGGGCACAGCCGGTTCCTTTTCGGCGCAGTCAAGGTGGAAGCGCCTGCTCATCCTTCTGGCCGGACCGTTCGCGAATTTCCTGTTCGGCGCGGTCGTGGTGCTCATCCTGGTCTCGCAGTTTAACTTCTTCGTCGGCCCGACCGTCGCGGAGCTGGCCGACGGCTTCCCGCTCGAGGGCAGGGACGGCCTCATGGCCGGCGACAGGATCGTCTCGATCGAAGGGGAAAAGGTCTATTATTCCGAGGATTTCTCCACGTTTATGATGCTCTACGGCGACCATCCCGTCGATATCGTCGTCGAGAGGGACGGCCGCAAGGTGACGCTTGAAAACCTGCCGCTTGAGCAGCGCGAATATGTCTACGACGGCCAGACGGAGCTGAAATACGGCATCACCTTCAATACGATCGAGGGGACGGGCGGGGAAAGGCTCAAATACGCGGCCTACTCGACGATGAATTTCGTCCGGCTCATCCGCGTGAGCCTGACGGAGATATTCACCGGGCGCGTCGGCTGGGGCGAGGTGTCGGGCCCCGTCTATATCGTCAATGTCATGAACGACATCGGCCGCCAGTCGGAAAGCTTCCGGGCCGCCGTATTCAACATGTCGTGGCTGGGCGCGCTGATCGCCGTGAACCTCGCGGTCATGAACCTGCTGCCCATCCCGGCGCTCGACGGCGGGCGGATCTTCTTCATGATCGTCACGCTCCTAGTGGAAAAAATCGGCCGGAGGCATATCAACCCGAAATACGAGGGGTACGTCCACGCGGCGGGCTTCTTCCTGCTCATCGGGCTGATGCTTGTCATCATGGTCAACGACGTGGTGAAAATCGTCCATGGCTAGAAAGCGCATCCGCGTCGGCTGCGTGAGTATCGGCGGCGGCGCGCCGGTGAGCGTGCAGTCCATGACGACCACGGACACGCGGGATGTTGCCGGGACCGCATCGCAGATCCGGCGGCTCGCGGACGCGGGCTGCGAGCTCGTGCGCGTGGCCGTGCCGGACATGGCGGCGGCGCGCGCCGTCGGACAGCTCAAAAGCCGCGTCCCCGTTCCGCTCATCGCGGACATTCACTTCGACTATAAGCTGGCCGTTACGGCCGCCGAGGCGGGCGCCGACAAGATCCGGATCAATCCGGGCAATATCGGCGGCGACACGAACGTGCGCGCCGTCACGGAGGCCTGCCGGAGAAAGAGCATACCCATCCGCATCGGCGTCAACGGCGGAAGCCTGGAGAAGGACATACTGGCCAAATACGGCGGCGTGACGCCGGAGGCGCTCCTTGAGAGCGCGCTGCGCCACGTGCGCCAGTTGAACCGCTTTGATTTCGACGACATCTGCATTTCGGTCAAATCCTCCGACACGGCGCTCACGATCGACTCGTACAGGCTCCTGGCCCGCGAGACAGATTATCCCCTGCACCTGGGCGTCACGGAGGCCGGCACGGAGTATATGGGCGTCGTCAAATCCGCCGTCGGCATCGGCACGCTCCTGGCCGAAGGGATCGGGGACACGCTCCGCGTCTCGCTGACCGCCCCGCCGGAGCGGGAGGTCAAGGCGGGCCTGGCCATCCTGCGGGCTTTGGGGCTGCGCCGCGCGGGGCCGGAGCTGATCTCGTGCCCCACGTGCGGGCGCTGCCGGATCGACCTGATCGGCATCGCCGGCGAGGTCGAAAAACGGCTGGAGGGCATCGGGCGCGACATGACCGTGGCGGTCATGGGCTGCGCGGTCAACGGGCCGGGCGAGGCGCGGCGCGCCGACTTCGGCATCGCCGGCGGCGACGGCGAGGGCGTGCTCTTCAGAAAAGGGGAAATCGTCGGAAAAGCGCCGATGGACAGGCTCGTCGACGAGCTGTTTAAACTGATCGACAAAAACTGAAAACGCAACGCGAAAATCGAAAGGGAGTTATCCGTTGAACGAGCACGATCACGTACCGTTTTACGATATGTTTTCCTGCTGCGCCCAAATGGGCGCGCTGTCAGAAATACTGCGAAAATCATATATTGTCAAAGCGACGGTCGAAAAGGTAAAAAGGGCGATGAAAGTCACGCTTCTTTTGCCCGAGCCCGTCGCTCCTGTTGATATTGCGGCGGTCGAGGACGGCATCCGGGCGGAATTCGGATTTGCGTCCGTCGCCGTCGCGCCCGTCTATTCGAAAAGCGGGGCCGCCGGAGGAAAAACTGAAAAAAAGAAAGCGGAAAAGACGGTCCTGCTCGGCAGGGATATCAAAGCGGGCATCACGCCGATGGACAAGGTGACGCTCGAGCTGGGCAGCGCCGCCGTCCGAGGCGAGGTGTTCGACGTCCAGACGAGAGAGATCTCAAAGCGAAACGCCTGGGTGCTGAGCTTCGACATGACGGATTTCACGAACTCGCTGCGCGTTTCGAAGTTCATGACCGACGCAAACGCCGGGGCCATCGCCGCGCGGATCAAAAAGGGCATGTACCTGACCGTGTCCGGAAAACTCGGAATAAACCGCTACGACGGCGAGCTGACGCTCGAGCCGGCCAACATCGTCCTGGCCGAACGGGAGACGCGTCGGGACACGGCCGACGTAAAACGTGTCGAGCTGCACCTGCACACGAAAATGTCCGCCATGGACGCCGTCGCCGACGTGTCGGACGTTGTCCGGCGGGCCATCGACTGGGGCCATCCCGCCGTCGCCATAACGGATCACGGCGTGGCGCAGGCGTTCCCGGACGCCATGAAGGCCGCCGGGGACAAGATCAAGGTCATCTACGGCATGGAGGGCTATTACATAAACGACGTGGACGACCGGCTGGCCGTCTTCGGGGACTGCGCGGGCGGCTTCGACGGGGAGGTTGTCGTTTTCGACATCGAGACGACGGGCCTGTCGTCGATGCGGGACGCCATTACCGAGATCGGCGCCGTCGTCATGAAGGACGGCAGGGAAGCCGCCCGGTTCCAGACGTTTGCCGACCCCGGCATGCACATCCCGACCGCCATCACGCAGCTGACCGGGATTTCCGACGCGGACGTGAGGGGCGCGCCGACGCAGGAAGAGGCCGTGCGCGCGTTTCTGGACTTTGCCGGAGGACGTATGCTGGCCGCGCACAACGCCAGCTTCGACATCGGCTTCATCTATGAGGCCTGCCTCCGCCACGGGATCGGTTTCGAGCCCCGGTATATAGACACGCTGGCGGCTGCGCGCGCGCTTGTGCCGTCATTGAAAAGCCACAGGCTCAACAATCTGGCCGACTTCTTCGGCCTGCCCGAATTCAAGCACCACAGAGCCTCGGACGACGCCGTGACGGCCGGCCTTGTTCTCACGAAGCTGTTTGAAAAGCTTCGGGAAAACGGGCTCGGGGACATTTCGGAGATCAACGCGTTTGTCGGCAGCCTGCGCGCCGGGCTCAAAGGGCGGTTCAGGCCCAAACACATCATCCTGCTGACCGCGACGCAGGCCGGCATCAAAAATCTGTACAAGCTGATCACGAAAAGCCACCTGGAGCATTTTAGCCGCCATCCGATCATCCCGAAAAGTCTTTTGATGAGCCACCGGGAGGGCCTTCTCATCGGCTCGGCCTGTGAGTCCGGCGAGATTTTTTCGGCAGTGACGGACGGCTACAGCCGCTTGGAGCAGCGCCGGCTGGCGGAGTTTTATGATTATCTCGAGATCCAGCCCGTCTGCAACAATACGTTTCTGCTTTACGGCGACCGCCCGAAGGCGAAAAACCCGGAGGAGTTGAAGGCGTTCAACCGCCGGATCGTCGAGCTCGGAAGCGAGACGGGCAAGCCGGTCGTCGCCACGTGCGACGCCCATTTCATCGACCCCGAGGAGGAGGTCTTCCGGCGGGTCCTGCTGGCTTCGAAGGAATTCGAGGACGCCGACCGGGAGCTGCCGCTGTACTTCCGGACGACGGAGGAGATGCTCGAGGAGTTTGCGTATCTCGGGGAGGAAACGGCGTACGAGGTCGTCGTGACGAACACGCGCCGGATCGCGGACATGTGCGGGACGGTCCGGCCGCTGCCGCCCGCCAAGACGCTGTACGCGCCGAAAATCGAAAACAGCGCCGACGACCTGAAAAAGCTCGTTTACGACCGGATGCGCGAGCTGTACGGGGAATGCCCGCCCGAGCTCATCCGCGCGCGCGTCGAAACGGAGCTCGGCGACATCCTGGGCCGCGGCTACGACGTCATCTATATGAGCGCGCAGAGGCTCGTGGCCGACTCGCTGGCCCACGGCTACCTCGTCGGCTCGCGCGGCAGCGTCGGCTCGTCGCTCGTGGCCTACCTCGCGGGCATCACCGAGGTCAACGCGCTGCCGGCGCATTACCGCTGCGAGGCATGCGGGCAGACCGATTTCGAGTCCGGTCGGGGCTGCGGCTGCGGCGCGGACATGCCCGACAAAACGTGCCCGGCGTGCGGCGCGGCCTACATGAAGGAGGGCTTCGACATCCCGTTCGAGACGTTTCTGGGCTTCGGCGGAGACAAGGTGCCCGATATCGACCTGAACTTTTCCGGGGAATATCAGGCCAGCGCGCACAGGTATACGAACGACCTGTTCGGGCCAGACCATGTCTTCCGGGCCGGCACCATCGGCACGATCGCCGAGAAGACGGCGTACGGCTATGTCAAAAAATATCTGGAGGAGCGGGGCAGGGTCGTCTCGCGCGCGGAGGAAAACAGGCTTGCGAGGGGCTGCGTCGGCGTCAAGCGTACGACGGGCCAGCATCCGGGCGGGCTCGTCGTCATCCCGCAGGACATGGAGATCACGGACTTCTGCCCGGCGCAGCATCCGGCGGACGACCGGGACACCGCCATCGTCACGACGCATTTCGACTACCACTGCATGGAGGACAACCTCCTGAAGCTCGACGAGCTCGGACACGACGACCCGACTATGATCAAGATGCTCGAGGATTTAACGGGCGTCGACGCCCGCCGGATCCCGCTCGACGACCCGGAGACGATGGCCATTTTCAAGTCCCCGGAGCCGCTCGGCCTTCCCCGCGGCGACGAGGTCATCGGGGAAACGGGCTCCATCGGCATCCCGGAGTTCGGCACGGGCTTTACGCGGCAGATGCTGTGCGACACGCAGCCGGAGACCTTCGACACGCTCGTCCGGCTGTCCGGGTTCTCGCACGGCACGGACGTGTGGCTCGGAAACGCCAAGGACATCATCCTGAGCGGCACGGCGACGATCGGGCAGACGATCGGCTGCCGCGACGACATCATGCTGTATCTGATCTCGAAGGGCCTCGACGAAAAGCTCGCGTTCAAGATCATGGAGAGCGTCCGGAAGGGGCGCGGGCTGCCGGAGGGCTGCGAGGAAAAAATGGCGGCGGCCGGCGTCCCCGAGTGGTACATAATCTCCTGCAAAAAAATCAAATACCTCTTTCCGAAAGCGCATGCCGTGGCCTACGTGATGATGGCGTTTCGCATCGCGTGGTTCAAGGTCCACAGGCCGCTCGCGTTTTACAGCGCCTACTTTTACCGGCGCAGCCAGAAGGACAGCTTCGACGCGCAGTTCATGACCCGAGGGCTCGACGTCGTCACGGCGAAGCTCCGGGAGCTGAAGAAGCTTGCCGACGCCAAGGCCAAGGAGGAGGACCTGCTGACGACCTGCGAGGCGTGCTACGAGTTTTACAAACGCGGCTTCGAGTTCGCGGAGATCGACCTTTACAAGTCCGACGCCGTCAAATTCAATGTCACGGAGGATGGACGGCTCCGTCCGCCGTTCGTGGCCATCAGCGGCCTCGGCGAGACGGCGGCGCGCGACATCGTTGCAAACCGCGAGGGCCAGACGTTCGTCTCAATCGAGGAATTCTCGCGCAGCTGCCCGAAGGTGTCGAAGACGCATATCGAGCAGATGAAAAGCCTCGGCGCGCTCGGGGACCTGCCCGAGACGAGCCAGATGACGCTGTTTTAAGCCGAAAAAGTTTTCGTCTCTCGTCCAAACGTCCAATCGCCAGGAAAATTCGATCGCGCGGCGATTGGACGAAAGATAAACAAAAGGACGAAAGACGAAGATTTATACTTTTTCGACACGCTGAGGCGAGAGGAGCCCCCTCTCGTCTTTTTTTGTCCTATGATCCGACGCTTTTATAGAGTTTATGAAGGATATTAACAAAATAATCCAAACTCACATTCAGGTTGCCGCCGGAAGTATACGATATTATTTTACGAAGACATATGAAGAGAGGGCATGACATGTTGAAAAAAGTTTTAAAGTCGGTTTTTACCGCAATGCTTTGCGCGGCGGTCGTACTGTCCGTGTCCACGGGGGCGTTTGCCGCCGGCAGGCGCGCCGTCAGCATCACAATGGACGGACAGAAGCTTGACGTCGGGCCCGTGCTGCTGCAGGACGGGCGGACCTACGTCCCCTACGATAAGCTGTTCGGGGCGCTCGGCGCGGCAGCCGTCCACGACGAGGCAACCGGCACGGTCACGGCCGAGAGCGGGGATACCGTGATCGTCCTGGCGCCGGACGACTATTACATAGAGGTGACGGCCGGCGACACGACGCAGTGGGTCTATACGGGGGCGCCGACGATCCTCGATACGAGCGGCGGCACCGTTTTCGTGCCGCTGCGGTATACCGCGCAGGCGCTCGGCTATGTCACGGGCTGGGACGAGGAAACGAGGTCCATTGAGCTCATGAGCGTGGACGCGCTGATCGACGCGTCGGGCGCGACGTATACGGTCATGGACAGGTATCTGGAGTATATCAGCCAATTTGGCGAGAAGTGCCACCGCGTCGACGGAAGCTTCCAGGCCGAAATCAATCTGGATTACATACTGGGCTTATTCAGCGACAATACAATCGGCCCCCTGACCGTCAGCGGCACGGTCTCCGGCCTCGTCGACCCGGGCGGCGAGGATATGAGCCTTTATATGAAGACAAATCTCTCCGACGCCCTGAGCAGTCTTGAGGCCCTGCTCGGCGAGGCGCCCGACGAAGAAGTCCAGGCGTTTCTCGCGCAGCTCGACGAGGTCGATATCAGCCTCATAACGAATCATGAGGACGGCGTCGTCTATATCAAATCGCCGCTGCTGTCGGCGCTGATGAACATTTCCGAAGACGCGTGGTTATCCGTCGAAACGGGCGAGGCGCTGTCGCTTTCCGACCTGTACACCGTGTCGGACACTCCCGCACTGTCCATACTGAATGCAGGTCAGCTGTCCGCCGGGGGAGAAGGTTTCCGGCAGTATGTCGAGCAAACGCTCAAAAGCGTGCTGCTGGAGGACTCGGGCAACGAAACGGCGCTAATGCTTGAGGAGCTCAACAGCCTGTTCAGCGATCAGGCCATGGCCCGCGACGGCGACGACTACGTCGTGACGCTGACGGACAGCACGCAGGACGATTATGGCTACGAGGAAACGCTGACGGTGGATTTGAGGCTTGCGTTTGACGCGGACGAATTTTCCGGCATAAACGTCGATTACACGACCGCGACCGTTTACAGCTATTGGGAGGATTACGAGTATACGAGCAGCACGGAGCTCTCCTACAGCTTTAACTCCGACGGCCGGAGCGCCCTGACGCTAGCAAGCGCGGAGGACGGGACGACGGTGCTGTCGTTTGACATGGCGTTTGAATTTACCGAAACGGACGAGACGCCGGCGCGCGAGCCGGAGGCGGGCAGCACGGTGGTGTCCCTCGACGATATCGGGACGTTTGATTTAGTGGAGGAAGAGCCGATAGAGCTGTATTGATGAATAATACAAACAGCCGGCGGCTTTTCGTGTAAAGCCGCCGGCTGTTTGGTTTGTCCATATATAAGCCTTTTCCTTTGCCGGGAAAAGGCTTATATTTTACAGTCTTTCTTCCAGTATGTCCGCGATCCGTTTTGAGGCAAAGCCGTCGCCGTAGGGGTTTGACGCCTGGCTCATCGCGTCGTAGGCGCGCTTGTCCGTCAGGAGCGTCTTAAACTCGCGGTAGATCGTCTCCTCGTCGGTGCCCGTGAGCTTGAGCGTCCCGGCTTCAACGCCCTCGGGGCGCTCCGTCGTGTCGCGCAGGACCAACACCGGCTTGCCGAGGGACGGGGCCTCCTCCTGAATGCCGCCGCTGTCCGTCAGGATGAGATGCGAGCGCGCGAGAAAGTTGTGAAAATCGAGCACGTCCAGGGGCTCGATCAGGCGCACGCGCCCGCAGCCGCCCAGCACGTCCCGCGCCGCCTCGCGCACGGCGGGATTCAGATGGACCGGGTAAACGACCTTGATGTCGGGAAATTCCTCCACGATCCGGCGGATCGCCGCGAAGATGCGGCGCATCGGCGCGCCGAGGTTTTCCCGGCGGTGGGCCGTCAGCGTGACGAGGCGGCTGCCGGCCGCCCAGTCGAGCTCGGGATGCGAATAATCGGCGCGCACCGTCGTTTTGAGCGCATCGATGGCTGTGTTTCCCGTGACGAAGACAGCCTCGGGCGCTTTGCCCTCCCTCAGGAGGTTGGCCCTGGAGACCTCCGTGGGCGCGAACAGAAATTCGCAGACGATGTCGACGGCCTGGCGGTTGAATTCCTCGGGGTAGGGAGAGCGTATGTTGTACGTGCGCAAACCGGCCTCAACGTGCCCGACCGGTATTCCCAGGTAAAAGCTGGCCAGCGCCGCCGCGAGCGTCGTCGTCGTGTCGCCGTGGACGAGGACGATGTCCGGACGCGACTTTTCGAGTATGTCCCGCATGCCGCCGAGGACCTTTTCCGTGATGTCGAAAAGGGTCTGCCGCTCCTTCATGACGGACAGGTCGCAGTCGGGTGCGACGCCGAACGCCGCGAGCACCTGATCGAGCATCTGCAGGTGCTGGCCGGTGACGCAGACGACCGTTTCGAATGCGGGCCTGGACTTCAGCTCCAGCACGAGCGGGCACATTTTGATAGCCTCCGGCCGCGTGCCGAAAACGAGCATGACTTTTTTCATAGGGACCTCGCGATTTGTTTCTTTTTAGCGGCGCCTCGGCGCCGTCAGATCATCCAGCTGTCGAGATACTTCTTTTGCTCCGGCGTGAGCGTGTCGATGGAAAGGCCGCAGGCGGCGAGCTTCTTGAGCGCCACAGCCGAGTCGATCTCCTCCGGCACCGGCATGACGCCGGCCGAGAGCCTGTCGCGGTTTTCGGCCAGATACTTGGCGCACAGCGCCTGGATGGCAAAGCTCATATCCATGATCTCCACCGGATGCCCGTCGCCGGAGGCCAGATTGACGAGCCGGCCCTCCGCCAGCACGAAGAGCGTTTTTCCGCCCGGGAGCGTATAGCCCATGATGTTCGGCTTTTGCTCCTCCCGCCGCTCCGCGTGCGCGTCGAGCCAGCCGACGTCGACCTCGACGTTGAAGTGCCCGGCGTTGCACAGGACCGCGCCGTCCTTCATCGCGGCGAAGTGCTCCCGCGTGATGACGCCGCTGCAGCCGGTCGCCGTGATGAACAGGTCGCCGATTCCGGCCGCGTCGGCCATCGGCAGGACGTCGAAGCCGTCCATCATGGCCTCGAGCGCCTTGACCGGGTCGATCTCCGTGATGACCACGCGCGCGCCGAAGCCGCGCGCCCGCATCGCGATGCCCTTGCCGCACCAGCCGTACCCGGCGATGACGACGTGCTTGCCGGCCACGACGAGATTCGTCGTGCGGTTGATGCCGTCCCAGACGGACTGGCCCGTCCCGTAGCGGTTGTCGAACAGATACTTGCACCGGGCATTGTTGACCGTGATCATCGGGAATTTCAGCGAGCCCTCGCGCGCCATCGCGTACAGGCGGATGACGCCCGTCGTCGTCTCCTCGCAGCCGCCGATGATGTTGGGGATCAGGTGCGTCATCTTCGTGTGCACGAGGTTGACGAGGTCCCCGCCGTCGTCGATGATGATGTTGGGCCCCGCCTCCAGGACGGCCGTCAGGTGGCGCTCGTATTCCTCCGGCGTCGCGCCGTGCACGGCGTACACGTCGATGCCGCCCGCGTCGAGCGCCGCGGCGACGTCGTCCTGCGTCGACAGCGGGTTGCAGCCGGTGACGTGCATCTCCGCGCCCGCCTCGCGCATCGCGCGGCACAGGCGGGCCGTTTTGGCCTCCATGTGCACGGAGAGCGCGATCTTCAGCCCGCGGAAGGGTTTCGTCTCGTACAGTTCTTTCTCGATGCCGTCCAGAAGCGGCATGTTCCGGCGCGCCCAGGCGATTTTCTTCTCGCCGGACGGGGCCAGGGCTCTGTTGCGTATCTCGCTCATCGCGTTCCGATCCTTTCACAAATCCGATTGACCTCGTAGAGGACTTTGTCCCGGTCAATCGTCGTATACTGCCTGTTTTCCATCAGGATTTTTCCTCCGACCATGACGGTCTCGACCTCCGAGCCGTTTGCCGAGTACGCCAGCGCCGCGACGGGATTGTTCAGCGGCTGGAGGTTGGTGCGGTCCAGATCCAATATGGCAAGGTCCGCCTTCATGCCGGGCTTTATCTCGCCGACGCTGCCGAGCCCCAGCGCCTTCGCGCCGTTTTTCGTCGCGATCTCGAGGGCCCGGCGCGCGCCGACGGCCTCGGGGTCGCCCGTCGCGCCCTTGTGTAAAATGGCCAGAAGGCCGAGCTCGCGGACCATATTGAGCGTGTTGTTGCTGGCCGCGCCGTCCGTGCCCAGGCTGACGTTGACGCCGGCCTCCAGCATTTTCGGCACCGGAGCCACGCCGTTTGCCAGCTTCAGGTTGCTGACGGGATTTGTCGCCACGGACGCGCCGCGCTTTGCCATCAGCTCGATGTCGCTGTCCGTCAGGTACACGCAGTGCGCGGCGACGGTCTTGTCGGTCAGAAGGCCCGTCCTGTCATAAAGCTCCGGCGGCGTACAGCCATATTTTTCCCGGATCGTTTCCATTTCACTCAGGCTTTCCGAGATATGCGTGTGGATCGGCACGCCGAGCCGGTCCGCTTCCGCGGCGACCTCCCGCTGATACCCGTCGTCGCAGGTGTACGGCGCGTGCGGCGCGAGCATAAAGGTGATGTTTTCGTGTCCCTTCCACTTCTCGATTTCCGCGGCGGCGTCCCGGATGCGCTTTTCGCCGCCGGCCCTGTCGTCGGCGCCGCCGGACAGGCCGCGCGACAGGACGGCCCGCATACCCGTCTCGGCCGCCGCCCAGGCGGCGGTATCGGTAAAGATGTACATATCGTTGAATGCGGTCGTGCCGCTCGAGAGCATCTCCATGAAGCCCAGGAGCGTCCCCCAGTAGCAGTCCTCCGGGGTCAGCTTGTCCTCCAGAGGCAGGATCCGGCCGAACAGCCAGTCGTTGAACTTCAGGTCGTCCGCGCAGTTGCGGAAGATCGTCATATACACATGGGTGTGCGCGTTTATGAGTCCCGGGATGAGAAGCTTACCCGAGCCCGGAATCGTTTTGTCGGCCTTGAAGCCGGGCGGCGTATCCCCGACGGACGCGATCGTTCCGTCCTCCACCAGGACAGATGTGACTTTTTCGCCGTCGGGCAATATGGCTAAGATATCCCGTATCAGTATTTTCATGGCGGCCTCCCGTAAAAGTTTTCCTCATAATGCTTAATATATCATTGAAGCCGCCCAAATACAACCATAAACCCGGCCCCGGCCCCGGGCGGGCCGTTCAAGCAGGCTCAAATGCAGGATAAAGGCCGGGTCCCTTTCGGGATGTCCGGCTGCTTTTTGTATCGAATAAAAAAAGACGCCGTCTTTCGGGCGGCGTCCTGAGAGGGCGTATATCAAGGAAGCGTTATCAGATGAATTGTGTGACAAGCCAGACCAGAGCCGTGAACGCCGCGCCGAAAACGGCAAAGGCAGGCGCCGGTATCCTGGACAGCCAGCGCTTGTTGAGATGCTGCCGGACATAGTTATCGGCCACGGCCTGAGCCTGCTTGATGATTTCGGTGCCGGTCACGCCCCCTTCGCGCAGCGCGTCCTCCTTCACGATGAAAATCGCTTCGTCAAACAAATGGAGGTTCGGAGACTTAATGACGATGACTCGGCGGGATACGCCTTTGACCACTGCAATCACACCCTCAAACGATTTGTTATGAGTTTGCCCGTTTGGAGAGTGGAATATACAGGAAAACCGCCGCCTTAAATATGGAAACTCAGGCCCGTTCCGTGACGGCTATGGCGATGGCGGTCATGTCGTCCTCGGCGCCGAACTTCTCGGCCGCCTTGTCGATGACCGAAACGGCCAGCGCCCTCGGGCTGTCGCCCTCATACTCGGCTATGGCGTCGCACAGCCACTTGTCGTCCAGCCCCGCCGTGACGCCGTCGGATACAATGACGGCCAGCGAGCCGGCCCTCAGCTCCATTTTGAGCTGGTCCGGCGCGTCGTGCGGGGGGACGCCCAAGCCGGCCGCCATGCTTTTTCCCTTGATGCGCCGGACCGCCTTCCCGCTGCGGAGATACGACGGCGCGGCGCCGTATTTGAACATGCGCGCGGAGCCCGTGAAGAGGTTGATGCAGACGAGATCGACGGTGGCGCAGCCGGTATCGTCTTCATTTTTCAGGAGCATCAGGTCGTTGAGCATGCGCACGGCCGTCTCCGGCTGGACGCCCGAGCGCAAAAACCGCTCCAATATGCGCACCGCGTCGCTTGAGTATTTCGCGGCGTTGTCGCCCGAACCCATGCCGTCGGACAAAAGAACGTATAAAAGCCCCTCGTCCGTCTTGAAATACGCGCCCCGGTCGCCGCTGGCTTCCCGTTCGTTGCGCCGCTTGCAGGCAGTTCCGACGGATGCCGCGAGCGGCTCGGCCTCCAGAAGCACGATCCGGTCCGGCGAGGAGACGTCGTCGATCGCGCAAAGCCGGACATTGAAGACGGCCGAGAGCTTTTCAAGGTAGCTCGGGTCTCTTTTAAGCGCGGTGAAGCTCGCGCCGAAGATCTCCGCGTGCAGCCGTCCGCTGCGGTCGCGGAATACGGCCGTCTCAGCCTGGATGTTGATGCTCCTCAGGTATTTCCGGAGCCGGATCTCATGCTCGGGCTCGAAATGGATGCCGCTGCCGAGCTCCTCCGATATGTCCGTGAGGATGGTTGAAATATCCGCGTATTGGTTGAAGGCGGCCGCCTGATTTTCCTTCAGCCTTTTTTTGTACTGGCGGCGGTATAAAAGCGCCCTGAGCTCGCTGTTGACGGCGCAGATGAGCTCGGGCAGCTTCGTACACGCGCCGGTAAAGTAGTCCGGCAGGTCGGCCTCCTCCAGCCGGCCTCGGCGGAGCATGGCCTCGGTGGCGTTGTTCATCGCGTCCACCGTGGACTGATAGTCAAGATGCCAGCATTTTGAGAGCTTTGAGCAGCCCAGGCAGACGACGTCCGCGGCCTTGTCGAAAACGGCGGCGACGTCGCCGTCGTTCTGGCCTGCCCCCGTCACCGATTTCACGGTCTCATACAGGTCGCGGAAGGCCGCGGCCGTCTGCTTGACGCGGTCCTTCGTATACTCCCGGGCCCGGACGATGCCGTAGCCCGAGCCCGTGCCGGGCAGCAGAACGGACAGCCGCGCCATGAGCGACGGCGGCAGGACCATGAATATGACGGAGGCGATAAACACTTCGTATAAGATGGCCGGGACGCCGGCGTTCCCGATCGACACGGCCGCGACGATGGCGTCGACGAGTATGTAGGACACTGCGAAAACGAACCGGCTCTGCTTGGAAAAGACGCCCGAAATGAGTCCGGCCAGTCCGTACGCCGTACAGAAAAGCGGCGGGCCGCCCGACGCCGAATCCATCGCCAGTCCCACCGAGACCCCGGCGGCGCACCCCATGCCGACCCCGCCCTTGAACGCGGCCAGAAACACGACGAGCGTGGCGAGCGCCCGGCCGACCGAGATGATCCCGAACACCTTCAGCTGCGCCAGAGACATGAGCAGCGTCGATACGAGGATCAGAAAGCTCACCGTATGGATGATCTCGGAGCTGTGCTCCAGGTTGAAGCGGCCCGACCAGGGCGACAGCGCCGATTTGTAGAAGTAGGCGCAGCCCCCGGCCAAAACCGTGTCGGTGAGCATCAGGACGGCGGCGGGGAGCGTCCAGCCCGCGCGCGCCGTGACGGCGATGCCGATGCAAAGCGTTATAAACGCGGCGGCAATCGGCATGAACCAGTCGGTCCGGTAAATATGGGTGTCCCGGAAAACGATTGTCGCGGCGGTGATGATGACGGCGACGCATATGTATTTGAGCGCCCAGAAGAAGGAGCCCGACAGCAGGTAGCCCACAACGGCGCCCGCGAGCGACGCGACGCAGGCGGAGCTCGAACCGGCCGAGGCTACAAAGCCGGCGGCAAAGGGCGAGATCCCGTTGAAAATCTGCGCCCCGGACAGGATAAAGGCAATAACAAACCGGATTGACCACTCGGCCACACGCGTCTTGTCCGCCGGCCTGAGGGTGATACGCTCCCTTCCGGGCAGCTCGGCTTTGATGTCCGACAGCCGCTGCCGGAGCTGATTTCCAATCATAAAAAACGTCCTTTCCAATGGGGAGAATAACTGTCCGGTCGTCATAAAACAGTAATTCAATTGTAGAGGACAAGCCCTGAAAAAGACGTCAAACCCTGACGGGGCGGCCTGTAAGTTTGCGTCGGGAAATATTGGGAAATGCTGTGGTTGCTGGCGTGTTAAAGTAAATATTAGCATCATATTATAGGTAAAAATGCCTGTTAACATAAAACGGGGTCCCATTCAATTAAGAATGGGACCCCGTTCTATTGCTCGGTTAAACAGTATGAATAACTTCAATATCGCCGATTAAAGGATGGGCTGTTCGGCTAATCCCGGCGGAAATTTTTTGAATCCGCTTTGCTCGATCCGCTTTAGCTCAGCGTCCCCGACCGGACGATACAGAACCATGACTCTACACCATCAGCTCGCTGACAAGCTCGGCAAAGCGCGCCGGGTCGTCGAGCGGCACGCCGGCGACGAGCTGGGACTGTCCGTAGAGCAGCTCGGCGTACTTGCCGGCTTTGTCCTTGTCGGTGAGCATCGTTGTTTTTAGCGTCTGGAAGACGGGATGGCCGGCGTTGAGCTCGAGCACGCGCTCGGCCTTGAGGGGCTCGCCCGGGCCGCCCTGCAGCTGGGCGAAGTAGCGCTCCATTTCGAGGCTCACGCCGCCCTGCGTCGTCAGGCACACGGGCGCGCTTTTAAGCTTGCGGGACAGCTTCGCGGCGGCAATCTTCCCGCCGAGGCTCTCCCTCACGAAATCCAGCACGTCCTTATATTCCGTGGAGAGCTTTTCGGCGGCCTTTTTCTCCTCCTCGGTCTCCAGGCCCAAGTCCTCGTCGTTGACGGAACGGAATTCCTTCTCCTCAAACCGCATCAGCGTTTTGACGACGAACTCGTCCACGTCCTCCGTGAGGTAGAGGATCTCGTAGCCTTTTTCACGCAGGGGCTCGGCCTGCGGAAGCTTGGATAGATGGATCACGTTTTCGCCGCATGCGTAGTAGATGTACGTCTGATCCTCTTTCATGTTTTTCACGTACTCGGCGAGCGGTATGAGCTTTTCGGCCCGCGAGGAGTAGAACACGAGCAGGTCCGAGAGCAGGTCCCGGTTGACGCCGTAACCGCCCAGCACGCCGTATTTGAGCTGGGGCCCGAAGCTTTGCCAGAACGTGACGTACTTGTCAAAGTCGCCCTCCAGAAGCTTCTTGAGCTCAGACTTGATCCGCTTTTCCAGATTGTTCGCGATGATTTTCAGCTGCCTGTCGTGCTGGAGCATTTCGCGCGAGATGTTCAGCGACAGGTCCTGGGAGTCCACGACGCCCCGCACGAACCGGAAATGCTCCGGCAGCAGGTCCGCGCAGTGCTCCATGATCATGACGCCGGACGTGTACAGCTGGAGGCCGGCCTTATATTCCCGCGTATAGTAGTCATAGGGGGCCTTGGCGGGGATGAACAGCAGCGCCTTGTAGCTGACGGCGCCCTCGGCGCTCACGCGGATCACGGCGACGGGGTCGTCCATGTCATAAAACTTTTCCTTGTAAAACTCTATGCATTCCTCGTCGGAGACCTCGCTTTTGGACCGCTGCCAGATCGGGATGCGGCTGTTGACGACCTCCCTTTCGGTGTAATCCTCCCATTTCTTCTTCTTGTTGCCCTTCTCGTCCGGCTCGTCCGTTTCAACCTGCCGGCTTTTCGTGACGTCCATGACGATCGGCCAGCGGATATAGTCGGAATACTTTTTGATGATGCGGTGCAGCGTGTGCTCCTCCAGGAATTCGCTGTAATTTTCGTCCTCGGTGTCGGGCTTCATCTCGATGATGATGTCCGTCCCGACGGCCTGTTTTTCGGCTGGCGTGATGGAGTAGCCGTCCGAGCCGGAGCTGACCCATTTGTAGGCCTCGTCCTCGCCGTAGGCCCGGGTGACGACCGTGACGGTCGAGGCCACCATGAAGGCCGAATAAAAGCCGACGCCGAACTGGCCGATGATGTCGATGTCCTCCCTGCGCTCGTCGCCCAGTTCCCGTTTAAACTGCTCGGAGCCGCTGCGCGCGATGACGCCGAGGTTGGTCTCGAGCTCCTCCTTCGTCATGCCGATGCCGTTGTCCGAAACGGTCAGGGTGCGTTTTTCCCTGTCGGCGCCAAGCTCGATTTTAAAGTCGTCGCGCGTGAGGCCGACCTTGTCGTCCGTGAGGGAGATGTAACAGAGCTTGTCGATCGCGTCGGATGCGTTGGAGATGATTTCGCGCAGGAAGATCTCCTTGTGCGTGTAAATGGAGTTGACCATGAGGTCGAGGAGCCGTTTGGACTCGGACTTGAATTGTTTTTTTGCCATGGATGAAATTGCCTCCTTCTGTCTTTAGGGTTTTATTTCAGCTCCCAGCGGGAGTCAATGACAAGCGGTCGTCCGCGCCGCGTCCGGACGGGACAAAACGGCGGGCGAACACAAGTTCGCCCAATGCGCACCGTATATGCGGCAGCCATAGGGAGCCCCGTCAGGCTTTCATCTGACGCCTGCGGGCCAGATTGATGGTGCCCTCGTGCATATCGCCGACGAGGTCCAGGGATTTGCCGATGCCGTAGCCGACGCAGAGCTCCGCGTCGTCCGAGATACGCGTGGGGATATTTGTCCGGCTTTCAATAAGCTTGTCGAAGCCCCACAGCAGACTGCCCCCGCCCGTGAGGACGATCCCGTTCTGCGAGATGTCGGCAACGAGCTCGGGCGGCGTGCTTTCAAGGACATGGTGTATCATTTCGAGGATGCGTTCGCTGACCTCCCCGAAGGCGTCGAGCATCTCGGACGTGGTGATCGAGACGACGCGCGGCAGGCCCGTCAGGAGGCACCGCCCCTTGACGTCGACCGAGGTCGCCTCCGGCCGCGGAAAAACGCAGCCGATGCTTTTTTTGAGCTCCTCGGCCGTGCTGTCTCCGATCAGGACGTTGTGCTTGCGCCGGATGTACTTGACAACCGCGTCGTCGAACGCCTCGCCGGCCGCCTTGATGGAGCTCGACTCCACGACGCCCGACAGCGACAGGACGGCGACGTCGGTCGTCCCGCCGCCGATGTCGACGACCATGTGCCCGTCCGGCTTTGAGATGTCGATCCCCGCGCCGATTGCCGCGGCAAGCGGCGCTTCCATCAGGTAGACCTTGCGGGCCCCGGCCTCAATCCCGGCGTCGATCACCGCGCGCTCCTCGACCTCGGTAATACCGGACGACACCGATATAATGATCCGCGGCTTGAACAGCGTGAAGGCAAGCGCTTTTTTGACGAGCTCCTTGAGCATGCGTTCCGTCATGTCGTAGTCGGAGATTGCCCCGTCGCGAAGCGGCCGTATGGCAACGATATTCCCGGGCGTCCTGCCCAGCATGCGCTGGGCCGCCATACCGACGTTTAAGACGCGGCCCGTATTTTTATCCATGGCGACGACGGACGGCTCCCGCAGAAGAACGCCCTTGCCTCTTGTGGCCACGAGTACGGACGTCGTCCCGAGGTCTATGCCGATGTCTCTTCCAAACAGCATCTGAAACCCCCAAATAAGTAAGGATTATTTCGTTCATGACTTTTTATGTACGGTCTGGCGCGCGGCGGCAAAAACCGTCTATTAAATTATAGACGTAAAAGCGTGCGCCGAAACATAAAGGCCGAAAACGGCTCAGGCCCGCGCGAGCGTGGCGCAGACGACGGACTCCGCGCCGCTTAGAAGCAGACTGCGCGCGCATTCGGAGAGCGTGGCGCCCGTCGTGACAATGTCGTCGATGAGCAGCACGCGCTTTCCGCTGATCAGTTCCGCGTCTTTTACACTGTAAACCCCGCTCACATTGGCTCGGCGCGCGTCCTTGTCCTCGATCGTGGATTGCGCGGGCGTGTTCTCGGTCTTTACGAGCGTTTCGACCGCGACGTCGTCGAGCGCCAGGGCGGCCGCGAGCGCGAGCAGCATCGCCTGGTCGTACCCGCGCGAGCGCGCCCTCCGCGCGTTCAGCGGGACCCAGGTGATCAGGTCGTAGCTGTCTTTCAGGTTTTCCCGTATGCAGTCGGCCGTCAGCCTGCCGTAGCAGTCGGCATATGAAACGGCGCCCTTGAATTTGTACCGCAGGATGGACGAGCGCACCGCGCCCTCGTAACGGAGCGGGGAGACGCATTCGTCGAAAAAGCGGCCCTTCTGGCGGACCTCCGCGCCCCTCGTATAGGGCAGGCCGTCCCGGCATTTTCGGCATATGCAGGATTCGCCGCCGAGCACCCTGCCGCAGAATATGCATTTCGGAGGGAATAAAAGATCGAGTATATTTGAGAAAATACCCATGCCGCACCTCCTGAGACATCGTTGCGCCCAAAGTTCTTTATCAATGCTCTGCGAGCCTCGCCCGCAGGCCGCTGTACCGCCGAAGACGCCTGTCGTTTGTGACCATCGTTTCGAGAACGGCCGGATCTCCGACAAGGATCAGAAGCTCCCGGGCCCTTGTGACGGCCGTGTAGAGGACGCTTCGCACCTGAAGCTGCGGCGCGCCGGGTGCGCACGCGAGTATGACGGCCTTAAATTCGCTGCCCTGCGACTTATGTACCGTGAGGGCATAGGCCGGCTCCAGCTCGGAAAGCTGTTCAAACAGGTAGGTCACCAGCTTGTCCTCGTAGTCGACCGTGAGCGTCTCGTGGACGAGATCGATTTCCCGGACGTAACCGATGTCGCCGTTGAAAACGCCCGAACCGGCGGAAAAACCGTCGGAACCTCTCCATATTATATCATAATTATTCCGGATTTGCATAACCTTGTCGCCCTCGCGGAAAACAATATTTCCGAAGGGCTTTTCTTTTTTATGCAGTGCGCCGGGATTTAGGACCGACTGAAGGCAGACGTTGAGGTTTTCCGTCCCCGCGAGGTTCCTGCGCGTCGGCGAGAGGACCTGGATTTGGGAGGGATGGATGCCCATATTGTTCGGCAGGCGCTCGGCGCACAATTCCAGGATCGTCTCCGCCGTCTTTTCGGCGGACGGCCGTTTTAAAAAGAAGAAGTCGGTCTTTACCGTCAGATCCGGCAGCAGCCCCTTATTGATCAGGTGCGCGTTTTTGACGATGCCGCTCTCGCCGGCCTGGCGGAAGATCTCCGAGAGCACGACCGTATCGACGATCCCGCTGCGGATGATGTCCGAAAAGACGTTGCCCGGGCCGACCGACGGCAGCTGGTCCGCGTCGCCGACCATGACGAGCCGGCAGGCCGGGCCCGTCGCCGCCAGGAGCGCGCGCATGAGAAGGATATCCACCATGGACATCTCGTCGACGATGACCGCGTCGGCGCTGAGCGGATTGGACTCGTCGTGCTCGAACACAAGCCGGTCGCCCTCGCCGACGCCCGCGCCCAAAAGCCGGTGGATCGTGGCCGCGTCGCGGCCCGTGAGCTCGGAAAGCCGCTTGGCGGCGCGGCCCGTCGGCGCGCACAGGACGGTTTTCAGGCCCAGCATATCGAACAGCGACAGGATGCCGCGCACGCACGTGGTTTTGCCCGTCCCGGGTCCGCCCGTGAGGACCATCGCGCGCCGGCCGGCCGCCAGTCCGACTGCCTGCAGCTGCGCCTGCGCGTAGGTGATGCCGTACTCGCGCTCGACGGCCGAGACGAAACGGTCCGCGTTCGCGGGCCCGCCGACCGGGCTTTTGGCCATATCGAACAGGCGGTCTGCGACAAACGCCTCCGCTTCGCGATATGCCTCGAGATAGCACGCGTCCTGCCCGGCGACCGTCTCGCGCACGACATACCCGCCGTCGACAAGCGCCTCGAGCGCGTCCTCGACGACGGAGTGCTCCACGCCGATCAGCTGGCGCGTCGCGTCGAGCAGCTTCTGACAGGGCAAAAACGTGTGACCGTTTGACAGGTTGTGGCTGAGCTCGAATAATATGGCCGCCTCGACGCGCTGGGCGCTGTCGCTTTCAAAGCCGAGCTCGAGCGCCATGGCGTCCGCCTCGAAGAAGTCCGCGCCGAAGCGCTCGTCCGCCGTGATGTAGGGGTTGTCCCGGACGGCCGGGAGCGCCTCGTCCCCGTAGCATTTATACAGCCGGACGGCGACAAGCGGCTTCAGGCCGTATTCCGAGAGAAAATCGATGAGCCGCCGCAGGCCGACCTGACGCCGGAAGGCCGCGCTCATCAGCTGCGCGCTTTTCGATGTGATCCCGCGCACCTCGGAGAGCCTGCCCGGTTCGTTCTCGATGACCTCGAGCGCCCTGTCGCCGAATTTGTCGACAATGTCGCGCGCCTTGGCGGGACCGACGTTTTTAATGACGCCGGACGCCAGATACGTATAGATCGCGTCGCTGCCGGTCGGCATCCGCCGCTCGGCGAACGCGGCCTTGAACTGCTCGCCGTAGGCCTGATGCGTCGTCCACGCGCCGGTCAGCAGCAGCGATTCGCCCGGGCTGAGGCCCGGCATGCAGCCGACGGCGGTCACGAGACCCTCCTGCGTTTCCAGCCGCAGGACGGCGTAGCCGTTTTCGGGATTCTGATAGACCAGGGAGGCGACCGTGCCCTCTATCTGAATATACTGCTCGTCCATTCCGCTTCCCCCCGGTTCGCCTGATATTTCCTGATAAGCCGCGCGGCCGCGCCGCCGCCGTCAGTCCGTCACCGGCAGGCCGGTCAGGTACCGGCGGATCATGTCCAGCGCGTGGCCGGACGCCGCGATCCGGACGCGGTCGCGGCCGAACGCGAGACTCAGGCTGCGGCACCACACGCCGTCGTCCGAGGCCAGGGCGACGAAAACCGTCCCGGGCTCCGCGCCCCCCTCGTCCGCGCCGGGCCCGGCGACGCCCGTGATGCCGACGCCGAGGTCCGTGCCGTAGAGCCTGCGCGCACTCCGCGCCATCTCTTCGGCGACGTCACGGCTGACGACGCCCTTATCCGCGAGCAGACCCGCGTCGATCCCGAGGACCGACGTTTTTGAGGACGTTGCATATGTGACGGCGCCGCCGTAAAAAACGCGCGACGCGCCGGCGATATCGGTGATTCGCTTTGACAGCAGGCCGCCCGTACACGACTCGGCCGCCGCAAGCGTTTTCTTTTTTTCCGTCAGGAGCCCGACGGCAGTGTTTTCCAGGGAGTCCGTGTCGATGCCGTATATGATGTCGCCCAGGACGGCCCGCACCTTTTCGAGCACGGGCGCCATCATCGACTCCGCCTCGTCCTTCGACGCGGCTTTCGCCGTCAGCCGGAGCAGGACCTCGCTGTCCTTTGCGTACGGCGCGAGCGTGGGATTGTCCATCGCCGCCATCATGTCGCGAAGGCGCGCCTCGACGGAGCTTTCGCCCATGCCGAAGATGTGGATGTTGTGGGAGTGTATCTCGGAATCCGACAGCGCCTTCAGGTAAGGCAGCGCGCAGCTGATGAGCATCTCGCGGCATTCCCTCGGGGGACCCGGCAGCATGAGCACGTGCGTGCCGCCCTCTTCAAACGCGCAGCCCGGCGCTGTCCCGACGCCGTTGTGGAAGACCGTGCAGCCCTCCGGCAGGTACGCCTGCTGGAGGTTGTTTTCCGTCATCTCCATGTTGTGCAGGCGCTCTTTGAAGAAATCGCGGATACTTTGAGCCTCGTCCTCGTGAAAAATGAGCGTTTTGCCGAAGGCCTCCGCCAGCGTCTGCTTCGTGAGGTCGTCGTAGGTGGGGCCGAGGCCGCCGGTTGTGATGAGGATGTCCGCGCGGGCGCGGGCAATCGCGACGGCCTGCTTCAGCCGTTCGGGATTGTCTCCCACGACCGTGTGGAAAAAGACGTTGATGCCGATCTCCGAAAGAGCGCGCGATATGTCCTGCGCGTCGGTGTTCGCGATATTCCCCAGGAGGATCTCGGTCCCGACGCCGATCAGCTCAGCCGTATATGCCATTTTTTGACCTCCGTCGCGTTTCTAGCGCCATTTTAATGCAGGCCCAACGTCCCGTCAATATCCTATTCTATCGTTCTTGCCGCCGAAAATTTCAATCCAGATCGACCGGTATTCTCTCGATGGCATCATACGCCTCACCGACAAGCGCGGCTGCGTCCAGGCTTGACTCCGCGGCCAAAACGTCGCCGAGGCGCGGCTTCGTCTTGGGCCGGCGCGGCGTGAAGACCGTGCAGCAGTCCTCGTAGGGCAGGACCGACGTGTCGAACGTGCCGATTTTGACGGCCGTTTCGACGATTTCCTGCTTGTCGAGCCCGACGACGGGGCGCAGGACCGGCAGCCCGACGCATTCCTCGGTGACGGCCATCGCCTCGAGCGTCTGGCTGGCGACCTGGCCGAGGTTTTCGCCCGTGACGAGCGCCCCGCAGCCGTTGGCTTCCGCCACGCGCTCAGACAGGCGCATCATGAACCGGCGCATAATGACCGTAAAAAGCTCCTCGGGACATTTCGCGCGGATCTCCTCCTGTATACGCGTAAACGGCACGACCTCGAGCGTCAGCCGCCCGCAGTACCGGGCGAGTATTTTCGTGAGCGCGACGACCTTCTCCTTGGCCTGCATGGAGGTGTACGGGAACGAAAAAAAATGCACGGGGATGACCTTGACGCCGCGCTTGGCGATCATATACGTCGACACGGGGCTGTCGATCCCGCCCGACAGCAGCGACACGACCCGGCCGTTCGCGCCGACGGGCATGCCGCCCGCGCCGGCTTCGCTCGGGCCGTGGACGTAGGCGGCGTAGTCGCGCACCTCGAGATTGACTGTGAATTCCGGATGGCGGACGTCGACCCTCACATGCGGAAATTCCTCCGCGAGCAGGCCGCCGACGTACTGCGACAGCTCGATGGACGTGAGCGGGAAGCTCTTGTCCGAGCGCTTTGTCTCGACCTTGAAGGACCCGGCCGCGCCGAGCCGGTCGCCCAGATAGCGCCGCGCGGTCTCGAAGAGCGCGTCCCTGTCCTTCTCGCAGGCCGCGGCGCGCGACACGGCGACGACGCCGAAGACCGTTTTGACGGCGTCGTACGCCCCGTCCATATCCGCGCCGCCCCGCGGCTCGACGTATACGGTGGACTGCACGCTGTAGACGTTAAAGTCGCCGAACGGCTTTAAGCGCCGCCTGAGGTTGGCAATGAGCTTTTGCTCGAAAGCCCGCCGGTTGAGCCCTTTTAAAATGATTTCGCCCTGTTTAAGTAAGATGATGTCTTCCATAGTGTCTATTGTTCCGTTTCATTTATAAGATGTCGGCGCTCACATCGGCGGACATTTAATCCCGCACGACGGCGCTTTGGCTGAGCAGTCCGTATAAAATATTCGCACTTTCACGGCATTCTATGTAGGCGGCTTTCACATCCGCCCTGTTGGCCTCAGCCCAAATCGGCTTTGAGGATGGCGTACATATCGCAGTCTTCGAAGCCGGCGTTGCTTTTATATTTTTGCCGAGCCCTTCCCTCGCAGGTCATGCCGGCTTTCATCATGACCTTGCCCGAGGCCATGTTGCGCACGGAATGGTACGCTTCAAGCCTGTTAAACCCCGCCTTGATCAGCCCGTAGCGCAGGACGGCCGTGAGCGCTTCCGTCGCGTAGCCGTTATTCCAATACGCCTTGCCGATGCTGTATCCGAAATCGCCCGTCGCGTCATGCTCGCTGATGGTCGTCAGGCCGATGAAACCGATGGGTTCTCCGATGGCGCGCAGGACGATGATCCATCTGTACGTATCCATTTTTTCATAGCTGTTGACGATGGCCTCCACAAACCGCCTCGTATCGTCGATTGTTTCATGAAGCCGCATTCTCATGAATCTGACCGCATCCGCGTCGTTTGCCCAGTTGGCGTAAAGCGCGTCCGCGTCGTCCTTTTTGAATCTGCGCAGGACCAGCCTTTTTGTATGGATGGCGTTTGTGCCGACATGGTTCATCGCGCTTCACTGTCCTCTCACTTGTCCTGTCTGAAATCGTACGTCCTGTACTGTATGGCCTCCGCGAGATGCAGGCGCTCGATGCGCTCGCTGCCGGCAAGGTCCGCGACCGTGCGCGCCACGCGTAAAATCCTGTCGTACGAGCGGGCCGTGAGGCCCAATCTGTCGTACGCGTTTTTCATGAGCTTTTCGCTCTCGCCGTCCAGCGCGCAAAAAGCGTCCAGCTGCTTTGTGCCGATGTGCGCGTTGCAGGTGATCCCGGCGCCGGCGTAACGCCTCTGCTGGCGCGCGCGGGCTTCGTTGACGCGGGAGCGGATGTCGGCCGACGATTCCGTCGGGGGCTTGTCCCGCAGCTCCTCGTACTCCAAAGACGGAACCTCGATGTACATGTCGATCCTGTCCAAAAGCGGGCCGGACAGCCGCTCGTGATAGCGCCTGACGGAAATCTCCGTGCACGTGCACCGGCGCGACGGGTGGCCGTACCAACCGCACTTGCACGGGTTCATCGCGCACACGAGCATGAAGCGGCACGGATATGTAATGGACGCCGACGCGCGGGAAATCGTGACCTGCCCGTCCTCGAGCGGCTGGCGGAGCGACTCCAGCACGTCCGCCGTGAATTCCGGGAGCTCGTCGAGAAACAAGACGCCGTTGTGCGCCAGCGATATCTCGCCGGGCTTCGGGTTGGACGTGCCGCCGGCCATGGCGGTCGACGAGATTGTGTGGTGCGGCGAGCGGAAGGGCCGCGCCGTCACAATGGGGACCTCGCGGCTCGTGAGGCCCATGACGGAGTGGATCTCCGTGCACTCGAGCATCTCATCGCGACCCATGTCCGGCAGGATGGTCGGCAGGCGTTTGGACAGCATGCTCTTGCCCGCGCCGGGCGGCCCGACAAGCAGGACGTTGTGTCCGCCCGCGGCCGCGACCTCGAGCGCGCGCTTGACGTTGTCCTGGCCCTTGACCTCCGAGAAATCGAGCGTCTGAGGATAGACGGCGGCCGGCTCTCTGGGCTCGGCGGGCGTTATCGCCTCCTCGCCCGTCAGATGCGCCAGAAGCTGGCTGACGTTTTTCACCGGGTAGACTGTGATCCCGGCCGCGTACGACGCCTCGTCGGCGTTGTCGGACGGGACGAACAGCTTTTTAATTCCGGCCCGCTCGGCCGCGAGCGCCATCGGGAGCGCGCCTGTCACCGGGCGCAGCGCGCCCGTGAGCGACAGCTCGCCGAAAAAGGCGCACTCGTCGGGAAGCGGCCGGATGCTTTCCGACGACACAAGGATGCCCAGGAGCACCGGCAGGTCGTACACGGTCCCCGCCTTTTTCGTGTTGGCGGGCGCGAGGTTGACCGTGATGCGGCTGACGGGGAACTTGATGCCGCAGTTCTTCGTCGCGGCGCGCACGCGCTCGCGCGCTTCCTTGACGGCGATGTCCGGAAGGCCGACGATGTCGAAGCTCGGCAGGCCGGCCGACAGCGAGCACTCGACGGAGACCTCGTAGCCGGAAATTCCGCCCAGGCCCAGCGACCGTATTTTTGAGACCATGCGCACGCCCCTTTCCGTGGAAGCCGTACCCGCCGCGGCTTTGAGATGAAAGATATCGCCGCGGCGGCTGAGGCCTATTTCTTGAAATCCCTGTACATCAGGCTCGGCTGGATGCCGGTGTTGTTCTGATATTTTCCGCTGTCGTACGGGTCGTAGTCCCCGCGGATGTCGTGGTAATAGATCTGGCAGACCTCGGCGTTCGGGTAGATCCTGACGGGCTGGATGCAGAACATCTCGAGCGTCCAGTAGCCCGCGAAGCCGACGTCGCCGAACCCGGCGGTCACGTGGATGAAAAGGCCGAGCCGGCCGGTCGAGGAGCGGCCCTCGAGCATCGGGACAAATTTGTCCGTTTTTGTATATTCGACGGTCCGCCCCAGATAAAGCTTATTCGGTTCGAGGAGAAGCCCGTCTTCGGGGATGCTTATATTCCGTGTCGGGTTGTCTTTTTTCATATCCAGGATGCCGGCTTCGTAAACGAGCAGCTCGCCCGCGAGCGACAGGTTGTAGCTGTTGGGATTGAGCCTGCTCTTGTCAAACGGCTCTATGACGATCTCCCTGCCGATGTGGCGCAGGATCTCCCTGCCGGATAGTATCATACTGTTAAAGACTCACTTTCTCAAAGTAAAACAGGCCCGCGGACCGGTTTTCACGACGCGCCGGATCACGTCTTTTCCCAAACGAGGGTGTACCGCCAAAACAGCTTTCGCCGGATGACGGCGTCCGGCATCATCCGCCCTGCAATCCGCCGGATTTCAGGTATCGTCATCAGCGTGTCATGCCTGCCGTGCTCGCGCCATATCTGCGCGGCATGCGCGTCGTCCTTCCGGAGCCGGCCGTTTTTTGCGATGTTCAGGATGACGTTGGGTAATACGGCAAATCCCCAGATCAGCCAGTCTGAAAAACGCTCGGCCCTGACAAGGTCCAGAATAATCAGCTTCCCGGATATTTTGAGCTTCCTTTTCGCGAACTCAAGCAGCCATTCATACGGCAGGTGGTGCGCGGTTGCCGTTGTGATAATGATATCGAGCGAGTCGTCGGCGAAATCCATGTCGAGCACGTTTGCGCAGGCGTATTCAATATTGCCGGCGGCGTTATTGCTTCTGGCATAGGAGATCATTTTGTCGGAAAGGTCCACGGCGATCACGCGCGACGCTTTCCGCGAAAGCAGCCGGGATAAATCGCCTTTGCCGCAGCCGATATCGAGGCAGGTTCCCGCATTTTCCGGGACGTTTTTCAGCAAAGCGCCGAAATAACAGTTGTTGTGGTTCCATTTCGGCTCCGCGCCAAGCTCGGCAATTTTATCGAAATCTGATTTCACGATATCATAGTTTTCCATTGTTATTGCCAGCTCTGAAGCTCCACGATGTTTCCCTCGGGGTCCGTCGCGTAAACGAACGTGCCCCTCCGACCGTCGGCGTATTCCGCCGTCACCAGCTCGCCGAGCTGTCCGCCGCCCGCCTCCAGCACCGTTTTCAGCGTTTGGGCCACGTCGTCAACCTCAAAGGCCAGGTGCGCCAGGCCGTGCCGGTTGATCCGGGGCGCGTCGGCCGAGTGCGGCAAGTCATATGAAAAAATCTCAAGCGTCGGGCGCGTCTCGTCATATCCGGGCAGGAGCAGGTGTTCCCCGACGATATGCGCGTTTTCAAGGCCGGTCAGCCTGTCCAGCCAGCCGCCCGAAAGGTCCCGCGTTTCCCCGATGCTTTTGCAGCCGAAAACGTCCTTATAAAAGCAGACGAGCCGCCGCGCGTCCCGCGCGACGATATTCGTGTGGACATATCTCGTCATGCGGACGCTCCCCCGTCCTCGATCCGCCGGATCGGGGCGTATATATACTGCAGTCCGTTTTCCGCGAGCGAGGTGTAATCGAAGACGGCGCCCGCCAGCGTCAGATCATTGTCGGCGATATATTTCAGCACGGCCGCAAACGCGTCCTGATAGGCGCCGTCCACCCTGGCGCAGACATATTCAAACGACGGAACCGTCCATTTTACCCAGCCGTCCGGCGCTTCGGCGCCGTCCTCGGTCTCGACGCCCGCCAGATAAAGGCCCTTTGTGAAGCCGTCCTCCCACGGACGGAGAGACCGTGAAAAATCGCTCATCAGGCCCCATATGCCAAGGAGCGTGCCGTCCGCGTCTTTTTTCGCAAGACCCGCCACCTCGTTTAAATGGACCGTGCCCTCGGCCCAAAGGCGTTTGATGAAGCCGCCGCCTTCCTCCGTAGAGCCCTCTTTGCCGACGACCGAAAAGGCGTCCCTGACGCACCTTGTTATTTCCATAAACATACATCCCCTTTTTCAACTGGCCGGAATTGATGATTGAACGATTGAACGGGAGCGTTGGGTAAAATATGCCAACCCAGTATATCATCAATCCTGTAAAATTTGCAACGGGCACGCGCCAAAACTGCAAGTAATTCATGGAAATAGACGATTTACACGTACTTTGGGGGATGATATAATGAAATAACTATACACTTATGCAAGCGCCTTCCCAGACGAGCAGAAAAACTTGATTTTTAGCGGAAAGGGATGAATGATTTTGACCAGAAAACTCAAGACGATGGACGGCAACAACGCGGCTGCGCATGTTGCTTACGCATTTACGGAGGTCGCGGCCATCTATCCGATCACGCCGTCGTCCACGATGGCGGAGTATGTTGATAAATGGGCGGCCAACGGCCGGGTAAACATATTCGGACAGCCTGTCAAGGTATTTGAGATGCAGTCCGAGGCCGGCGCGGCGGGCGCTGTCCACGGCTCGCTTCTTGCAGGCGCGCTGACCAGCACTTTCACGGCATCCCAGGGGCTTCTCCTGATGATCCCGAACATGTACAAATGGGCGGCGGAACAGCTGCCGGCCGTCATACACGTTTCGGCGCGGACGATTGCCACCCAGGCGCTGTCGATCTTCGGCGACCAGAGCGACGTCATGGCCTGCCGCCAGACGGGCTTCTCGATGCTCGCGTCCAACAGCGTGCAGGAGGCGATGGACCTCGGCGCCGTCGCGCACCTGTCGGCCATTTCCGCCAATATGCCGTTCCTGCACTTCTTCGAGGGCTTCAGGACGTCGCATGAAATGCAGAAGATCGAATACTGGGAGAACGACGACCTGGCCGAAATGGTGGATTTCGACGCCCTGAGCCGCTTCCGCCGGAGAGCCAGCAACCCGAATCACCCCGTTCTGCGCGGCTCGGCACAGAACCCCGATATTTTCTTCCAGGCCAGAGAATCGATCAATACGGTCTATGAGTCGATTCCCGGCGTCGTCGAAGCAAATATGAACAAGGTCAACAAAAAGCTCGGCACGGACTATAAGCTGTTCAACTACTACGGCGCGCCCGACGCCAGGCACGTGCTCATCGCGATGGGTTCCGTCTGTCAGACCGCGGAGGAAGTCGTGGACTACCTCAACGCGCAGGGAAAGAAAACGGGCCTTGTCAAGGTCCGGCTGTTCCGCCCGTTCAGCATCAAGCATCTTTTGAGCGCGCTGCCTAAAACTGTCGAGACGGTCGGCGTTCTCGACCGCACGAAGGAGCCCGGCTCCATCGGCGAGCCGCTCTATCTCGACGTGGTGACCGCCCTGTGCGGTTCCGGCATCAAGGTCGTCGGCGGACGGTACGGCCTGTCCAGCAAGGACACGACGCCCGGGCAGATCGTCGCGGCGTTTAAAAACCTCGAGGAGAAAGAGCCGAAGAACAGCTTCACGATCGGCATCACGGACGACGTGACGCATCTGTCGCTGCCCGTCGGCGAAGAGCCGGACACGACGCCGAAGGACATCATTTCCTGCAAATTCTGGGGCCTCGGCTCCGACGGCACGGTCGGCGCGAACAAAAACTCCATTAAAATCATCGGCGACCACACGGACCTCAAGGTGCAGGCGTACTTCCAGTACGACTCGAGAAAATCCGGCGGCGTCACGATCAGCCACCTGCGCTTCGGAAAGAGCCCGATCAAATCGGCGTACTACGTAAACAAGGCCAACTTCGTGGCCTGCCACAATCCGTCCTACCTCGAAAATTTCGACATGGTTCAGGACGTCAAGCCCGGCGGCGTATTTCTGGCCAGCTGCTCCTGGGACGCGCAGGAGCTTGACAAGCGCCTCCCGGCCGGCGCCAAGAAATATATCGCCCGCAACGGCATCCGCTTTTACACGTGCGACGCGGAAAAGATCGCGCGGGAAATCGGCCTGGGCAACAAGACGAATGCGATCCTGCAGGCGGCGTTTTTCAAGCTGTCCGAGATCCTGCCGCTCGACGACGCCGTCCGTTACATGAAGGACGCCGTCCGGTCCACCTACGGCCGAAAAGGCGAAGACGTCGTCAATATGAACATCAAAGCCATTGACGCCGGTCTCGAGAACGTCAACCAGATCGACATCCCGGCTTCCTGGAAGGACGCCGCCGGCGAAAAGCAGCCCCGTTCCGTGGAGACGGACCGGGAGGACGTCGCCCGATATGTCTGCGGGATCATGGAGTCCGTCAACCTGATGCAGGGAGACCGCCTGCCGGTCTCGGCCTTCCTCGATGTCGAATGCGGCGCGATCGTCCCCACGGGCACGGCCGCGTTTGAAAAGCGCAGGATCGCCATTGAGGTTCCCTCGTGGATCCCGGAAAACTGCATCCAGTGCAATCAGTGCGCCTATGTCTGTCCGCACTCCGTCATCCGCCCCTTCGTACTGGACGAAGAGGAGGTAAAAAACGCGCCCGAGGGCATAAAGCTGCTCCACATGCAGGGCAAGGGCAACGAAAACTACAAATTTGCCATCATCCCGACCGTCGAGGACTGCACCGGCTGCGGCTCGTGCTTCAACGTCTGTCCGGCCAAGGAAAAGGCGCTCGAAATGAAGCCGCTCGACGAGATGCTCCACACCCAGAAATACTTCGACTATGCCGAGAAGCTGCCGCGCAAGGAAACGGGCTTTTCGCCGAAAACCGTCAAGGGCTCGCAATTCCTCAAGCCGCTCCTGGAGTTCCCCGGCGCCTGCGCCGGCTGCGGGGAGTCGCCTTACGCGCGTCTTGTCACACAGCTGTTCGGCGACCGGATGATGATCACGAATGCCACGGGCTGTACGTCCATCTGGGGCGGCAGCGCCCCGACGATTCCTTATACCGTCAACGAGGAGGGGAAGGGCCCGGCATGGACCAACTCCCTGTTCGAGGACAACGCCGAGGTCGGCTTCGGGATGGCGATGGCGTCTTTGCAGCGCCGCGACAGCCTCAAGCGGATGGCCGAGGTTCTCGTCGACAGTATTGACAAGGAGCCGGTCAGGAAAGCGCTTGTGGACTGGCTGGCCGCGTTCGGCGACGGCGAAGGTTCCAAGGCGGCCGGCAAGGCGCTTGAAAGCGCATTGGCCGACGCGCTCGGCACGGCGGAGGACTTCCCGTACAGGACGCAGCTCGAAGCGCTGTATCAGGCGCGCGACCAGTTTATCAAGCCGTCCGTGTGGATGTTCGGCGGAGACGGCTGGGCGTACGACATCGGGTACGGCGGCCTCGACCACGTCATTGCCTCCGGGCAGAACGTCAACATTTTGGTCTTTGACACCGAGGTTTACTCGAACACCGGCGGCCAGGCCTCCAAGGCCACCCCGACGGGCGCGGTGGCGCAGTTTGCCGCGGCCGGCAAATCGGTCAAGAAAAAAGACCTCGCGCAGATTGCCATGACGTACGGCTACGTCTATGTCGCTCAGGTTTCCATGGGCGCCAATTATCAGCAGACGCTCAACGCCTTCCTTGAGGCGGAGAGCTATGACGGGCCCTCCCTCATCATCGCGTACGCTCCGTGTATCAACCACGGCATCCGCATCGGCATGGGCAAATCGATGACCGAGATGAGGCAGGCCGTTACCTCCGGGTACTGGAACATGTTGCGCTACGACCCGCGCAAGGCCGCGGAGGGCAAGAACCCGCTCACGATCGACAGCAAGGAGCCGTCGGAGAGCTACAACGACTTCATCATGGGCGAGGTCCGGTACAGTTCGCTGAAGCTGGCGTTTCCCGAGCGTGCGGAGGCGCTCTTCGCCGAAGCGGAAAAAGAGGCGAAGGAGCGCTACGAAAAGCTCGTAAAGCAGAAGGAAATGTTCGAACCGAAAGCCTAGTCAATGATAAAGCT